>JAFDVT010000607.1 GCA_018268875.1 Acidobacteriota bacterium | reverse complement strand
CTTGAGCACAACTAACGTTCCCCTGCGCACAACCGTAATCGGAAGCTACCCGTTCCCATCCTGGCTCGAACACGCCTCGCAACACCTGGACGACTTCGCGCCCGACGACATCGCGGAACTGCAGGACGACGCGGCCATCGCCGCCATCCACGATCAACTCGCCGCGGGACTCGACGTGATTTCCGACGGCGAACAAACCCGCCTCGACTTCAACTTGTCGTTTTACGGCTTCCTCGAGGGCCTCGAAATGGAATCGCGATCGCCGCGAGCCTTCGGCCCTCCCGCGCACGACCAGCGCGGCAAACACACCATCACCAGCGAACTCCGCGCGCCTCTCGGCCTCGGTTCGGTGGACGAATTCCTGCGGTTAAAGCGCCTTGCCCCGGCCAACGGCCCGGCTCTGAAGGTGAGTGTCCCAGGACCGTATACATTGAGCGGCCGCCTGACGCCAGGCGCGATGTACAGCGACCGTTGGGCCGTCACAGAGGCCCTTCTGCCCATCGTCCGCAAAGAACTCGAGTCGCTCGTCGAGGCGGGCTGCCAGGAAATTTGCGTGGACGAACCGTCCATGTCCTGCTACGCCTACCGCGAAGATCCGTTGCGTTTCGTCGACATCTTCAATCGCACGGTGGAAAGCGTGCGCGGCAAGACCCGCCTTTGCACGCATCTCTGCTTCGGCAATTACAAAGCGCGCGCCGTCGGTCCCCGCCAGTACGCGCCGATGTTTCCGGCTTTCTTTCAGATGCATGCCGACGAAGTGCACGTGGAAATGGCCTCCCGCGAGTTTTCGGAACTCGAACTCATCGGCGACATCGCCAAGTACACAGAAGTCGCCGTGGGCATCGTCGACGTCAAGAGCTACTACATCGAAACGCCGCTCGACATCGCCGCCCGCGTACGCCGCTGCCTGCATTATGTGTCGCCGGACAAGCTGTCGTTTTCCACCGATTGCGGCCTTTCGCAGACCGCCCGCTGGGCCGCCAAACGCAAATTGAAATCACTCGTGGATGGCGTCAAAATCGTGCGGGCCGAGCTATGAGCCTCAACCTGGCGCCCGCGTCGCACGGGTCGTTCGCGCTCTGGTGGCTCGGTCAAAGCGGCTTTCTCGTCTCGTACGCGGATGCCTGGTTGTGTTTCGATCCGTACCTGTCCGATTCGCTCACCCGCAAGTACGCCAACACCGCGAAACCGCACGTCCGCATGAAGCCGATCGTCGCCGACCCCGCCACGCTGCGCTTCGTCGACGTCGCGACTTCGACGCACAATCACACCGACCACCTCGACGCGGAAACGCTCGGCGCCATGCAACCCAAACAGTTGGTGATCCCGGAAGCGAATCGCGAATTTGTGGCCAACCGCCTTGGTTGCGATCGTGACTGGGCGCTCGGCCTGGCGCCAGGCGATGCCACTTCCGTTGGACCGTTCGAGTTCTTCGCCGTGCCCGCCAAGCACGAACTGCAGACGCCGGAATACCTGGGTTATGTCGTCAAGTTCGGCACGTTCACCGTCTATCATTCCGGCGACACGCTGCTCTATCAAGGCATGGTGGAGACGCTAAAGCCCCATCAGATCGACGTCGCGCTGCTGCCCATCAACGGCAAGGTTGGAAACATGTCGGCAGTGGAGGCCGCGTACCTCGGCAAGGCCATCGGCGCGAAACTCGTGATCCCGTGTCACTACGACATGTTCGAGTTCAACACGGCGGACCCGGCGGATTTCGTACGCGAAACGCAAACCATCGGCCTGCCCCACCGCGTACTGCAGTTGGGCGAGCGCTTCATTTGGCCGCTACAAGATATTGATTGAGCCAGTCCGTCGTTGCCGACAGAATCTTCGGAAAGTCGGCATGCGGCGAACCCGTGGACGTGAACACATGACCGTGTACGCCGCCCGGAACGCGAATCAATTTCACCGGCACGCTCTGGGCTTGTAACAGCTTTTCAAACGCCACCGATTGTTCGAACGGCACCGTCTCATCGGCGTCGCCATGCAGCAGCAGGACCGGCGGAGCGCTCGATGTGACATACGAAACCGGCGAGGCGACACGGAACATCTTTTGCGCTTCCGGCGTCGTAGGAACGGCACCCACAAAGGAAACCACCGCCGCCGTTGCCACCGTGTTCGCACCGAACATCTTGGTCATGTCGGTAGGCGCGGCCCGCAGGACGGCGCACTGCAACGTTGCCGGTTCACGATCCACCGCATCGCTCGAAGAAGCGTCGCCGGGCGCTTGCCGCATCGCCGCCAGCGCGATCAAATGGCCTCCCGACGAGCCGCCGATGCCGCCAATGCGATCGGGATCGATGCCGTACCGCGCTGCGTTGTGGCGAACAAAGCGGATCGCCCGCTGGACGTCGTCAATTGCCGCGGGGTACGTGAAGCGTGGCGCGGCACGATGCGTGATCGCGAACACCGTGAACCCCGCATCGAGCAGCGCACCGCGCCATTCGGGGATCTGCTGTCCTTTGAGCGGCGCAGCGCCGTAGCCCAACGGAGCCTGCCAACCGCTGCCGGAAATAAAGATCACGCCGCGGCCCTTGGACTTCGCCGGCTTGTGTACATCGAGCAGCAACGCCGCGCCCGAGTACAT
>JAFDVT010000606.1 GCA_018268875.1 Acidobacteriota bacterium | reverse complement strand
GGTGCCGATTCGCAGGGCCGAGGACCGCGGGTTGATCAAGCGTCTGGTAGCGGGTGTGACGCCCGATGGCGGTACGCAGATCGCGCCCGCGCTGGCTGAGGCGTACCGCAAGATTCGCCCGGTGACGGCGACGTACAAACACGTTGTGCTGCTGACGGACGGTATTTCCGAAGAAGGCGATTCGCTCGAATTGGCCAAGGATGCCCAGCAGAACAAAGTGACGATTTCGACGGTGGGCCTGGGGCAGGACGTGAACAAGGCGTACCTCGAAAAGATCGCGGCGTTCTCGGGCGGCAAGTCGTATTTCCTGACTGAGCCTTCGGGCCTCGAACAGATCCTGCTGCGGGACGTCATGGAGCACACCGGGTCGACGGCGATTGAAAAGCCGCTGCAGGCGGTGGTGATGAAGAAGGCCGAGGTGCTGGAAGGCACGGGCGTCGAATCGGCTCCTGCGTTGAAGGGGTATGTGAAGTTCAAGGCCAAGCCGGGCGCGGATTTGTTGTTGCAGATCGACAAGGATCCGCTGTTGACGCGCTGGCAGTACGGGCTAGGCCGCGCGGCGGTGTTCGCGTCCGATGCAAAGTCGCGCTGGGCGGCCGATTGGGTGACTTGGGGCGGGTTCGACAAATTCTGGATGAATGTCCTGCGGGACCTGCTGCCGCACGCGCAGGCCACCGAGGTGACGGCGGAATACGATACGGCGAGCGGCGACCTGGTGGTGAACTACAAGGTCGCGAGCGAGCGCGAGGCGGTGGCCGCGGTGCCTCCGATTTTCGTGATCGGACCGGACGGGTTCCAGAAGCCGATTCGTGTGGAGAAGGTCGCGGAAGGCGCCTACCGCGGGCGTTTGCCGATCGGCGCGAGGCAGGGCTTGTTCCGCATTCGTCCGGTGGAAGATTCGAAAGTGTTCCCGGAAATCGGGCTGTACCGGCAGGAACAGGAGCTGACGCAGTACGGCACGAACGACCAATTGCTGCGGCAGGTGGCGGCGTACACGGGCGGGCGTTACAACCCTTCGCCGGCACAGGTGTTCGACGCGGGCGGACGTTCGATCGAATCGGAAGTTCGCTGGTGGCCGGGGTTGCTCGCGCTAGCGCTGGTGTTGAGCCTCGCGGAACTGGTGTTGCGCAAGTGGCCGGGCATCATGCAGGCGCGCCGCGCGGCGGCTTAATTAAGCGGTGCGCGGCACGGGACGGAACTCTTTCACGATCCAGGCCGCGTAGGCGAGGCAGGCCAGGATGTCTTCGCGCGTCAGGTGCGGATAGTCTTCGATGAGTTCGGCGTCGGTGGCGCCGGCGGCCAGTTGTTCCAGGATGAACTCCACAGCCAGGCGCGTGCCTCGAATGATCGGCTTGCCGCTGAGGATTTCGGGGTCGCTGGTGATGCGTTCTTCGCCCTGCATGTTCTTAGCTTACCGTTATCGTCCGATGGTTGCCGCCCTTGTGTTCGATGCGGACTTCCATCGTTTCTTCGGGCAACAGGTGGCGGAACTTGCTGGCCCATTCGATGAGTACGACACAGTTGCGGTCGAAGTAGTCTTCGAGGCCAAGCGTCCAGAATTCGCGGTCGGATTCGAGGCGGTACAGATCGACGTGTACGAGCCTTGGGCCGTACTCATGGATCAACGTGAAGGTCGGGCTCGCGACCTCCGATTCGTCCGCTCCCAAGCCTCGTGCGAAGCCTTTGGTGATGGTGGTTTTGCCTGCGCCGAGGTTGCCTTCGAGCCGTACGATGCAACGTTCCGGGAGCGACTTTGCGATCTCGACTCCGGCGGCGATGGTCTCGTCTTCGTTCGCGGTCTCAAAGGTTCGCATACAGGTAACGAAGCAGGTCCGTTGCGATGACGCCTTTTTCACCGTACTCTTTCGCGGCCAATTGTCCGGCGCGACCATGCAGGTAAACGGCGCATCGCACGGCGAGGTCCCACTGCGAGGGGAACTGCGCGACCAGACCCGCGACCACGCCCGTCATGATGTCGCCGGAGCCAGCCTTGGCCAGCGCCGGAGTGCCGGTGGGATTGATCCAAACGTCCTCGCCATGCGCGATCACGGTGCGATGGCCTTTGAGCACGACGCAACAGTTCCAACGTGCGGCGAGGGTTCGCGCGTCGGCGATGCGGTCGCCAGTGGTCTGCATGAGGCGCGACATCTCGCCGGGGTGCGGCGTCAGAATACGAGGACCGCAGCCTGCATCGAACGGCTGGTCAAGACCGGCGATGGCGTTGAGTCCATCGGCGTCGATCACGACCGGCAGTGGCGAGGATCGCACGGTGTTGCGAACAAGGTTCACCAGCGCCGGGTCATGCTGGCCGATGCCGGGCCCGATGGCGATAACGCTGATGCGGTCAAGCGCGGGAAGTTCAGGACCCAGCGGCGCGGACATCAGTTCGGGATGTTCGATGTTCACCGGCTGCGACGAGGCGACGGTCACCCAGCCTGCTCCGGCACGAAGTGCGGCGAGGCCGGACATGGTAGCGGCGCCGGTCTTGCCGGGGGCGCCTCCGACGACCAGCACATGGCCGTACGTACCTTTGTGCGAATCCGCTGCGCGTGGCGCGAGGAGCGCGGCGAAGTCTTCGAGTTCCGATTGAAAGACGTTGGTACGCAGGAAGCGATCGGGAATGCCGATGTTTGCCACGATGAGTTCGCCAACGTCGTGGGTGGCGGTTTCGATCTTCGCGGCGGCGAACGTAACGGTGTAGCGGGCGCGCACGGCGAGGCCCGAAGGTACGTCCACGGCGACGATGGCGGCCTTGGGATAGGCGGTGTTGATGGTGTCCACCCAATGGGCCGCGGCGTCTTTGAGAGGTCCTGCAAAGCCGGTGCCAAGCAGCGCGTCGACCACGATGGTGGAGGCGGCGTCGATGTCCGTCGCAAAGGTACCGCCCGAGGCGAGGAACATGTCGTGATTGGCGAGCGCGTCGCCGCTTGCGGGCTTGCCCAGCGCGAGGTGGACGGTGACCTGTTCCGGCGCAAAACGCGTGAGCAGTTGACGAGCGATGGCGAAACCGTCGCCGCCGTTGTTGCCTTTGCCGCACACGACGGTGATGCGCTGTTTCGACAGGGGCGCGAAGCGTTCGGCGAGGAACTCTACGACGCGCGACGCGGCGCTTTCCATCAGGATGAGGCCGGGGATGCCGGAGGCGATGGTGAGGCGGTCGGCCTCGCGCATTTGGGCGGCGGTGAGCAGTTTTTTCATCGTTGCCTCGCAAGCAGCAAGGTCATGTCGTCCTGCAGTTCGGGCGACCCGGTCCAGTCCAGGACAGTGTCGACAATGGCCTGTACCAAGGCCTCGTCGCTCTTGTGCATGTTGCGTTGCACGACCTCGATGAGACGGTCCTCGCCGAACATTTCGCCATACGCATTTTCGGGTTCGGTGATGCCGTCGGTGTAACACAGCACGAGGTCGCCGGGTTCGAGTTTTTGCTCGCTCTGTCCATAATCGGCGAACGGAAACGCGCCGACGACGGTGCCGTCAATCTTGAGCCGCTCGACGTTGGAGCCTCGGAAGAGCAACGGCGGCAGATGCCCGGCGTTGGTGTAGGCGAGCGTGGCGGTCGCCGGGTTGTACAGGCCGAGGAAGAAGGTCGCGTACTTTTCGGGCGAGGTTCCTTTGTACAACTGCTGGTTCACCTGCGACACGACGCGCGCGGTGGACATGGGCATGTCCTCGTTGCCGGCGGTGGCGGCGTTTTCGGTGGCGTAGGTCCACTGGGAGCGCACGGAGGACTGCAGCGAGGCCATCAGCAGGGCGGCCGAAATACCTTTGCCGGCGACGTCGCCGAGCGCGAAGCCGATGTAGTCGCGAGGCAGGCTGTCGTAGTCGAAATAGTCGCCGGACACCATGCGGGCAGGCTGGCAAAGGGCCTTCAGACGGAAGCATTTCGACGACGGCACGGACTTGGGGTACAACTGCGCCTGCACCTCGCGCGCGATTTCGAGTTCACCTTGCAGGCGTTCCTTTTCCTTGGCGACTTCGAGCAGATGCTGGACGTTGCCGGTCATCGTGTTGAAGCTCTTGCCAAGCTCGGCAAGCTGATCGGAACCGTGCACGGGGATACGATGTTTGAAGTCGCCGGCGGTGACGCGTTGCGTGCCTTCGTAGAGGTCGTGCACGGCGCCGGTAATGGTGCGGGTCATGCCGATGCCGATCATGAGGGCGATGATCTGCACGATCAGGAAGGCGACGGCCACCGAGAGCAGGACGATCGGGATCAGCGTCTGTATCTCGTCGCTCTTGAGCGTGAACAGGATGTCGTAAACGAGCGACGGGCGCGTGTTGATCTGCAGCAGCGCGTTGGTTGTCGGGACCGTGGACGGCTTGTCCCACTGGTAAATCGGCGTCAGGTGGTACCACTGCACCTCAAGGTCGAAGCGGTTCGCCGGTGGACGCAGCGAAGGTACGGATCGCGGCGATGGAAAGCGGTCGTCACGCAGCAGTTGCCGGCCGGGAGGACTACCGCTGCCGCCACGGCGTTCGACACCGTCTTCGGTAAGGCGGCTCAGATCGACGATGCCAAGCTGTGGCAAAAGGCCGGCGAGGTATTCGCGGCTCAGCGGCGCGGTTACCGTGATGTCGCTGCCGTCGGAGGTTCCACGATGGGCCCAGGCGTACAGGCGCTCGCCCGCGTCGACGATGCCTGAAACGTCGCCCCAGCCTTGTGGCGGAGGCTGCACGGCGAGGTCCTTGGGGTAGGTCGTGATGTTGCCGGCTTTGTCGCGTACGATGACGGCGAGGCCCTGGAAACGCTCTTTGTAGTAGAGGTCGAACATGCGGTCGACCGACACTTGGCGCTTGGCGGGGTCCATGAAGCGTAGCGTTTCGGCCATGGACGTCAGGATCTCGACGCGGCGTTCGAGTTCCGACGACGCGAGGTGAACCGCCAGTTGGCTGAGCACCGCGTAGGCGCTGAGGACGACGAGCGTCAATACCAGGAACAGAGGTACGACGGCGATGAAGGTGTAGGTGACCAGCAGGCGGTTGCGCAGGCGCCAGATCGCGCGGCGGGCGCCCAAACGCATGAGGCGGATAATGAGCCAAAAGCCCAGGAAAAACGCGGCGATCTGAAAGCCAATGCGCCACAGGCCCATGGGTGCGACCTGCGCCGCGACAAGTGCCGCAAGGAATGCGACACCGGCCCGGCCGAGCCAGGAATACGCGCTTTTCAAGCGGGCTTTGAGGTCGTCCACCGGGCCTCGATTTTAGCGCACCGTTTTGGCGACTTCGGGCGTGGGAGGCGTGGTGCCGTCCTTGCGATCGCCTTTCTTCAAGTACATCTCGGTGAGGCCGTCGCGAAGGATTTCAAAGGCCGATTGCGGGTCGTCGGCGAACTGAAAGAGGTTGAGGTCGGAGGCGGAGATCATGCCGTGCTTGACCAGCGCGTCGAAGTTGACGACTTCCTTCCAGAAGCTGGTTCCATACAGGATGAGTACCATCGGCTTCACCAGTTTTTGCGTCTGGACGAGGGTCAGGATTTCGAAGAGTTCGTCGAAGGTTCCGAAGCCGCCGGGGAAGGCGATAAGGGCCTTGGCCGGGTAGGCAAACCAGAACTTGCGCATGAAAAAATAATGAAATTCCATCGAAAGTTCGGGCGTGATGAACGGGTTGGGCTGTTGTTCGAACGGCAGGCCGATGTTAAGTCCGATGGTCTTGCCGCCGGCGTCCTGGGCGCCGCGGTTGGCCGCTTCCATGATGCCGGGTCCGCCGCCGGTGCAGACGACAAAACGGCGAGGTCCGGGCAGGGTTTCCGACCAATTGGTGACGAGGCGCGCAAGTTCGCGAGCTTCGCGGTAATAGCGTCCCATGCCGCCCATTTCCATAATCCGGGCGGAACCAAAGAAGGCGATGGTGTCGCGGATCTTGTGGTGGCGGAAGTCCGAAAGCGGCGCCAGGTACTCGGCCAAAATGCGGACCGGACGTGCCTCGGAACGCTTCAAGAAATCGTCGTCTTTGTAGGCCAGAGGCGGGCGAGGCACAAGGCCGGTCAATTCATCCATCGGACTTATTTTTCTCCAATTCCTGAATGCGTTTTTCCAATTGTCGCATCGTCTTAAGGACGTCCGGCAGTTTGGGAAACGCGGTGATGGCGCGGAGCCATTCGCGGGCTTCGAAGGCGGGAGACCCGGACATGACGGATCCCGCCGGTACGTCACCGCCGATGCCGCTTTGGGCGTAAATGATCGAGTTGTCGTGGATCGTCAGGTGGCCGGAGATTCCGACCTGGCCTGCTAACAAGACATTCTTGCCGAGGATCGAACTGCCGGCAAGGCCCGTCTGCGCGCAGATGATGTTGTCCTCGCCGATGACGCAGGCGTGGCCGACCTGCACCAGGCTGTCGATCTTTGCGCCGCGTTTGACGCGGGTTTCGCCCATCGTCGCGCGGTCGATCGAGGTGAGACTTTGAATCTCGACATCGTCCTCAATCACTGTGACGCCGGATTGCACGATCTTGAAATGCTTGCCTTCAGCGGTCTTGGCAAAGCCGAAGCCATCGCCTCCGATGACGACGCCGTTCTGCAGGATCACGCGGTTGCCGACGACACAGTTTTCGCGGACCACCGTATGCGAATGTCCCGTAAAATCGTCGCCGATGGTGGCGCCGGCGTAGACCACGGCGTGCGGGTGCAGCGTAGCGTTCGCGCCGATGGTGACGTTGGGTCCGACGTAGGCGAAGGGACCAATCGAGGCGTTGCCGCCGATGGTGGCGGTGGGGTCGACGAAGGCTTGCGGATGGATGCCACGCGGCGGCACGGGCGGCTGATAGAACAGGGCCAGTGCGCGCGCGAAGTCGTGATACGGGTTCTTCGACACCAGGCTGGGGAGCGTCGTGTGAGGCTGCGTGATGAGGATCGCGCCGGCCTTGCTGTCCTTCACCTTGTGCGCGTACTTCGGGTTGGCGAGGAAGGTGAGCTGCGAAGGTCCGGCTTGTTCCATGCCGGAAACGCCCGTAATTTCAAGGTTCCCGTCGCTGTTGTGCAGTTCGCACCCGAGCGACTCGGCCAGTTGCTTCAGTTGCATGCGATGTTTTATTCCCACTCGATGGTGCCTGGAGGCTTGTTGGTGAGGTCGCAGAAGACGCCGCAGAGACCTTCGACGTCGCGAAGCTGGGCGATCATGCCGCTCAGTACGTCGGACGGAATCGGCGTAGCGTCGGCAGTCATGCCGTCCACCGACTGGATGGGGCGGAGGACGATGGAATCCGGCCGGTCCGCGGTGCCGAGCGGAATCAGAACCACGGGGAACTGCCAGACCTTGGATTCAAAGCCGGTGTCGACGGAGATCTGCCGCACGATGGCGTCCGCGCGCCGCAGACGTGCGAGGCGCGGTTCGTCGAGGATCGCGGGGCGCACGGCCATGTCTCCAACAGGGACGTGCGACCAGGCGAGGCTGACAGCGCGGTTCACGTCGGTGCGCTTGTTGACGATAGCGGTGGCGGCGGCGCGATCCTCTTCGCCGGTGACGAGTACGGAGCGGTAGGTTCGGGAGTCGCCTTGCACGCCGACCGATTGAATGGGCAGCACCCAGCCGTCTTCCGTCGCGACGGGATTGCCGGATTCAGTGGTACAGAGGCAGCGAATCGCGAGGCCGGGACCGGGGAAGGGATGACGTTCCAGGAACGCGCTGGGCAGGCCAAGTTCGCGGCCGATGGCGCGGACCTCGTCCTTGTAGAACTGCGTGAGCGGCTCGATGATGCGGTTCTCGTCGATCAGCTTTTGGATCGCCGGGACACGGTTGTGATGGGTCTTGATGAGGTCCGCTTTGGCGGTGCCGCCGGACTCGATGGTGTCAGGGTAAATCGTGCCCTGGCCGAGGATCCAGTTGCCGGAGGTGAACATCCCGCCGTTGAGGACGCGTTCCTGCACGTTGACGAACTGCTGGCCGATGATGTGGCGCTTGGCCTCAGGTTCGGTGGCGCGGCCCAGCGCGTC
>JAFDVT010000605.1 GCA_018268875.1 Acidobacteriota bacterium | reverse complement strand
CGCGCGAACCTTCGACCTTCTGGACCCGTCCGGCAATACGATCTTCGTTATCGGCCCTTCGCCGAAGTCGCGTACTCCGGCATGATGTCCACCGGGATGTCGCTCAGCTTGTCCAATGCCGCCTCCATCTCCGGACGAACCACGGCGTAGGTATCGATCATCCGCTTGGCCGCCGCGTAGTCGCCGTTGGCCTCGATGGTGAGGATCTCATGCGCGAGGTCGCGAACCGCCGGCGCGATCTTCGTATAGTCCACGGCAAAAAGCCCGGTGGCCGCGTCAACGGTGAACGCACCGCGGTCGCGCAGGTAGTTGAACTGGATCGCCATGCCTTTGCCGTGCGCTTCCTGGATGCCAAAGCGCAGCGACCGGAAGGCTGACGCCAGAAACGTTGTGTACAGCGGTTTTTCCGCCTTGGGCAGCATGCCTTTGTCGAACATGTACTGCAGCAGGAACAGGCCGCAGATGTCGGCTTTGGCTTCCTCGATCGAACTGTACAGTTCCTTCAACGACGTCCGAACGTTGTCGTGCGGACCGATGCCATGCGATAGCTCATGGGCCAGGATGTGGGTGAAGAACCAGTCGAAACTGATGTCCTGCGACGACGTCGCGGGCAGTAGCTTGCCGGCGATCGGGACCAGCACCGAGTTGAACTTGGCCTGCTGGACGTTCTTCATCATCACCTGCTTGGTGCCTTTGGCTTTGACGATTTTTTCGTCGTTGGGCAGGTTGTACGCAGCGGTCATGACGCCGTGGGCGCCGTCGCCGGACGCGCGAAGCAGGTTCACCACCGAGATCGGCACCGTGGAACCTAGCTTGGGATTCTTGAACTTGGCGTCCATCGGCAGGTTGTTTTCGATTTCCTGCAGATGGTCCGCGAAGAACTTCAGCTTGGACGACGCGTCCTCGTCGCGGATGCTGACGTAGGCCTCGTACGCCGCCTTGTAGCCGAACAGTTCATCGGTGTAGGTTTCATACGGCCCGATGGTGACGTCGACCGGCGAATCGAGGTCGAGCCAGGCGGCGTCGCTCGCGGAATAGTCGTCGTCGAGGAAGGCTTTGGCTCGCAGTTCGCAAAAAGTCTTGAGCGAGGCGTTGGTGGTGGCGGCCGCGGCTTCCTTCAAGAGATGGGCGGCTTTGAGAAGCTCGGCGCGGTATTCCTCGCTGTACGGCACCGATTTCAGCGCGCGGGTTTGCGAATCGCGACGGATCACCGAAAAGAACCCGACATCTTTTTTGGCCCAGCCTTCGAACTCCTGGCGAGTCATGTCCTCGGGATAAAAGTTCGCGCCCAGCGGCTTGCGGGGCGGAACCTCGGGCAGAAACGCCTGGTGTTCGTCGAGGTCGGACCACGGCCCTTTATTGAGCCAGAAATAGTCGAACCGGGCCTTGGCCAGAGGACTCTTGTCCTTCTCCTTCTTCAGCTTTTCGTACAGCGCCGTGTTGCCCTGCCAAAGCTGTTTCAGATAGATGGTGTCCATCAGGGAGGCGGCCTCCAGCAGCTTTTCGAGCGCCTTGCGATCGCCCGGCGTGAGTTTGGAGGTATCGGCGCTGAGCTTGGCCGGGGCAAAGCGGCGAGTCATCGCGGCCAGGTCTTTTTCGTCGGGGAAGGCGTTGGGCGAAAGAAAAGTCATGAGGAACAAGGCTTGAAACAGGGCTGATATGACAGGACGTCGCATAGGTACCCGGGTGACGTTGTAACTTCAGTATATGGCGTCGACGATGAAGGTAAAGGACTTGATCATAGCGGCGGGCGGCATCCTGATTCGGGACGGACGCGTGCTGCTGGTGTACCGTCCGCGTCACAAAGACTGGAGCTTTCCGAAGGGCAAGCTGGACGACGGCGAGTCCCCGATCCAGACGGCGGTGCGCGAAGTTCGCGAAGAGACCGGTTACGCGGTGCAGATTCGCGGGTTTACCGGGGCCGTCGGGTACATCGTGAAAGGCCGTCCCAAGACGGTGCTGTTCTGGGAAATGACGCCGGTGGAACAGTTTGCCGAACGGGATACGGACGAAGTGGGCGAAATGGCGTGGCTGACCGTGGACGAGGCGCGCGCCCGCATGACCTACGCCCTGGAAGTGGAACTGCTGGAAAAGGCCGCCCCCAGAATCGCGTCCTGAGCAATCAACTGTCCGGCCTCGACAAGGTGGCGTTGGCGTCCGTGGCCGGAAATCGCACCCCGGCTGATCTGCTCGGGGTAAACGGAAATGCAGTCGGTAATCTTATCGACAGGGAAGCCGAATTCCAGGCCGCTGGGGCTGCCGAGCACCAGAATACAGCCCGAACGCGCGGTTTCCCGATCCTCCAACTGGAGCAGATGGCGGACATCGAACACCGGAATTTCGCGGCCATGCGTGTACAGCATGCCCATCAGGTGATGTCCATTGCCACGCCCTGGCAACAACGGCTGTACGGGCATCATCTCGCGGACTTGCGCGCGCGGAACCGCAAAATACCGCCCGGAAATCTGGAACGTCAGGTATTCGCTTGGGGCACCCATCGCAGGTACTCATCGGCCTGTAACGCGCGCTTTTGAGCCCGTTCCGGAGCACGGAAAAGCTCGTGGTAGGATGTATCAACGTGGCCCAGCCTTTTTCCCTCTCCAATAAGACCGCGCTGATCGTCGGAGCAAGCCGTGGCATCGGACTTTCGATCGCCCGGCACATGGCCCAGGCGGGGGCACGCACCATGCTGGCGGCCCGATCGGTGGACCGGCTGGAAAAGATCGCCGAGGAGTTTCGCAGCCAGGGGTATTCGGCCGCTCCCGTCCGTCTGGACCTGACCGATATGTCGACCATCAAGTCCTGCGTGGACTCGCTGTCGCACATCGACATTCTGGTGAACGTTTCGGGCACCAACGTCCGCAAGCCGTTTACCGAATACACGGCCGAAGAGTACGACCGCATCATGCAGACCAATCTGCACGGCATCGTCAGCCTGACGCAGGCGGTGGGCGCAAAGATGATCGCGCGCGGCGCGGGCGGCAAAATCATCAACATCGGCAGCCTGATGTCGCTGCTGGGGCTTCCGTACCTGACGGTGTACGCGATGACCAAGAGCGCGTTGGCCGGCCTGACGCGTACGCTGGCCGCCGAATGGGGCAAGCACAACATCCAGGTGAACTGCATCGCGCCGGGCTTTATCCTGACGGATTTGAATCGCGCCATGTGGCAGGAACCGGCGATGCACCAGTGGCTTGCCGGAGCGCAGCCGAACCCGCGCATGGGGTCGGCGGACGACGTCGCGCCGCTCGCCGTGTTCCTGGGTTCGCATGGGTCGGACTACGTAACGGGGCAGGTCATCGCGGTGGACGGCGGCTATTCGACGACGGCCAATTGGCCCCATCAGCCGGCGCCGCCTCCGGTTCCGCCGGCCGCCTCCTAGCCGGGTGACGCCGCTTGCTGCGCCTCACCATCGTCGTACCTTGCTATAACGAAGCCAAGCGCTTCCCGGTCGAACGTTTTCGCGACTATGTCCGGTCGCGCGACGGCTTGCGTTTTCTGCTGGTAAACGACGGCAGCAAGGACGACACGCTGGCGGTTCTGGAACGGGTTCGCGAGGGCCTCGAGGACCGCATCGGCATCTTCGACATGCCGCAAAACGGCGGCAAAGGCGAGGCGGTTCGCCACGGGATCCTGGAGGCCTTGGACCAGGGCGGCTCAGACGCCATCGGGTTCTGGGACGCGGACCTGGCGACCCCCCTGGAGGCAATTCCCGAGCTTTCCGGCATCCTCGAAGAACGCCCGGATATCGAGATGGTGTTCGGCGCGCGGGTGAAGCTCCTGGGCCGCAAAATCGAGCGGTT
>JAFDVT010000604.1 GCA_018268875.1 Acidobacteriota bacterium | reverse complement strand
GGCTGGGAATCCAGATTTTGCCGTCGCCAAACTCGACGTGGCTCACGAACCCGGACATTGCGCCAATGGCCGCGCCGTTGGGGAAGCGCACCAGCGTGTCCTGCGTCATCTGCTGCTTCTGGCCAGGCTGCAACCGCGAATCCGAAGGCACCGTGCCCGCCAGGAACTCGCGACCGTTGGCGTCCTTCACAATCCAGCCCATTTCGACGTAGTTCACCGGCTTTGCCGACTTGTTGCGGATCTCAAACCACGGCTTGCGAGCCTCGTTGTTCGAGACGCTGGCCGCGCCGGACAGCGCTTCCACCGGCGAATCCGGCACTTGCACGAATGCAAACTGCAAACGGCGTTCCGCATCGACGTTGGTGACCCGGCCGCCGCGCACCATTTGTACGCCGCCCTGCTGGCGTTCCTGCGCGCGCTGGGCCGAGGCCATCAGTTCTCCGCGCAACGCATCCCCGCCGCCTTTTTCGAACATGGCGCGGAAGTGCTGGCGATCCCGCCGGGCTTCGAGTTCCCAAATGGTCAACGTTCGCCGCGACTGGAGCAGATTCGGACCGGAAAACGAAAGATCGTCGAACAATACGCCGTCGAGCTTCACCTCAACCAGCGGACCCGTGCCCTGCTGCAACGGACGCAGCAGATTCAGATCCACGCGAGCCTGGAACGTATCCCCCGGCGCGACGTCGAGCGTCGGCAGCGACACCGAACCACGGCTGCCCGGAGACGACTCATGCGCCCCCACGCCAACCGCCAGCGTGATCCCGCGGATCCGCCGCTGATCGAGATTTTTCAACACCAGCGATGCGTGAACGTCGATTACCAACGCGCCGCCGCGAGGTTGCGCGGTCGAACCGGCCCAGTTCACCGAGGTCTGCGCCACCGGCGAATTGGCGTCGAACACAACGCTCCCGTTGAAGTTGGCGGACGTGCCCTGCTGCGGCTGCGCGAACAGCATCGCGCTACCGAACAAGAAAGCGGCGGCCGGCAGGATCGTATTTCTGCTGCAACTACTGCGCGTACACATTGGTTACCGTCACCTGGAACGAATCATCGTCCACATACTGCGCGCGAACCGACCCATCGAGGTTCGCCGAATACTGATTGGCTTTGTGTCCTTCCACCTTGAGCGACATCGCGCTGCGCGTACCGCGGCGCATTTCCACTCCATTGGCGGAACTTTCGAGAACCGTCAGCCCGGCGTCGGAGGCGCCGTAGGCGGCCGCATTCCACACCCGCTGCAAGGTTCCACGCTGCGAGGTGGCAAGCACCGCCACCAACAGGAGCATCGAGAGGCCTACGCCGAGCGCGGGCTTCCAGAACCAGCCCGAACGATCGTCCACCTGTATTGTTGCCGCCGCCGCCGGCGCGGGCTTCACACGCACCGCCGAGACCGGCCGAATGCATTCCGAAGCCGCCAGCCCCAGCCGGATGTTGGCCGTCATTTCCTCGGCGAGCGCGTCCCAGTTTTCCGGCAGCGGCATCGCTTCGGCCGAGGTGGCGCGCAACTTGCGATCCGCCACAAATTCGTCCACCAGGGCGCTGCAACGCGAACAGCCGCGTACGTGCCAGGCGGCCGGCCAGCGTTCGCGCCAGTCGAGGTCGCCGGAACTGTAGAGGGCCAGAATCGCCTCCGATGGATGTTTACGTGAAGAAGATGCCATGGTTATTCCGCCGCCGCCCCCTTTCCTAGAATTCCGCCGCGCCGTTCGAGATACCGCCGGAACTTGATTCGCGCATTGGCGATATGGGACCGCACGGTGGCCTTCGAACAATCCAAGTGCTCCGCCACTTCCTCCGCCGAATACTCTTCGACGTCGCGCAGCAGCAAGGCCATGCGCTCGCGCTCGGTCAACACATCCAAACCTTTGTCGAGAAACGCCTTCTGTTCCGACCGCAACGCCTGTTTTTCAGGCGTCAGATGGTTGGCGACCAGCGGCTCCGGGATGTCCTGCAAATCGGAAAAGCTGACGCGCCCGTGACGCCGCAAAAAGTCGATCGCGGTGTTTGAGGCGATGCGGCTCAGCCAGTGCGCGGCCTTGGCCTCGTCCTTGAGCTGCTCGCCGCGCTGCAGAGCCTTGATGAACGTTTCCTGCGTCAGGTCCTGGGCGTCCTCGACGCTACCCACCACGCGGTAGATCTGCAGGAAGATGCGGCGCATGTTTTCCTGGATGAACCGCGACTGCTGATCCGCGTCAACGGTGTGTTGGTCGGCCGGGTTGGTGGTGCGTCCGGACATAAATACCGACGGTTGGACGGCGGCCGCAAGCGCATCGTCGCGGCGGGCGCCAGTTTCTGCCGTACTATTCAAGACAGACGTCCTCAAGTAAATCATGACGCCACGTCTTGTAAAAACGTGCAGAGCTCTTTTATGGTAGCGAAAACGGCGAAGTAAACTGGATACTGTGCCTGAGTTGTTGAACCGCCGCAGTTTTCTTGCCCAGACCGGAGCGGCCACTGCCGCCGCCATCGCTACCACCACGTCCGTTCGCGGGCAGAATAGTCCCAGTGCGACTCCGCCCAACGTCCTGCTGATCATCGCCGACGATCTTGCCGCCTGGATGCTTGGTTGTTATGGAAATAAAGAGTTCCGCACGCCGAATATCGACAACCTGGCGCGCCGGGGCGCCCGTTTTCAGAACGCCTTTGTCTGCACGCCGATCTGTTCGCCCAGCCGTGCCACGCTGTTCACCGGGCGGACCCCGATGCAGCACGGCATCCATGACTTTCTGACCGCCGCGCCGATTGCCGACCCGCCGCAAGGGCAGAAAGACATTCCGGCGTCGTTCGGCAGCGAAGTCATGCTGACGGACCTGGCGGCGAGCAAAGGCTACGACGTCGGCTACGTCGGCAAGTGGCATATGCATCATGAAGATGCAAAGCCGGGGCATGGCATCAACTGGTGGTACACGATGATCGGCGGATCGCGCGCCTACAACGATCCGGAAATGTCGCTGAACGGCGACGTTCGCACCGAAAAAGGCTACATGCCGCAATTGATGACCGATAAGGCCTGTGAATATCTCGGCAAACAGTCGGCGGCAAAGCCGTTCTTTTTGACGGTCAGCTATCTGAATCCGCACACGCCGTACGATGGCCATCCGCAGAAGTACTACGACATGTACGCCAAGACGAGTTTCGACACCGTCGGGTGGGAGCCGCCGGCCCCGAACGCGCTGCGTGAAAAAAACCTGCTCGCCGACACGGTTGGCAATATCCGCAAGTGCGCAGCCGGCGTCACGGCGCTTGACGACCAGATTCCGGCGCTGCTCAACAAGCTGAAAGAAAAAGGCTTATACGACAACACAGTCATTCTGTTTGTGGGCGACAACGGGTTCCTGCTGGGCCGTCACGGACTGTGGAGCAAAGGCCTCGCGTCGGATCCGCCCACCATGTATGAAGAGTCGGTGCGGGTTCCGATGCTGATGTCATGGCCGGGACGGGTGCCCGTAGAATCGTCGCGGCCGGAATTGGTGAGCTTCTACGACGTGCTGCCGACGTTCTGCGAACTGACCGGGGCGGCGCTGCCGGCGTCGCGCAATCTGTGCGGACAATCCCTGTTGCCCCTTGTTCTACGAAAGCCCGGGTCGAAGACGCCGCCGTGGCGGAGCGCGGTGTTTGCGCACCTGCGAAATACGGACATGGCGCGGGATAACCGGTTCAAGCTTGTCATACGGAATGACGGCAAAGGACCGAACGAATTATTCGATCTCCGGAACGATCCGCGGGAGAAAGTGAATCAATACTCCAATACGCAATTCCTTACAGTGCGGGACCGCTTACAGATTGAATTGGCGGATTGGAAGAAACGGTACTCAAGCTGACGTAAAGTCCTGGACTTCCGACACTTAGTACTGGCGAAAATTGTAAAGACACGCTTTTCCGATGCCGATAAGTTCAACAGCGAACGCAGGGTATCGGAATGCTGGCCAAGGCGAAAATTTACATTGCGGCGGTTTGCGCGGCTGGGTTTTTCACAACCGGTTCGGCGATCCTGTTGCGCTGGCAATCGAGCGACGTTCCGCACTTTTTGACGATGCTGATTCTCGCGGTGGCGTCGTCGGGGCTGCGGGTGAAGCTGCCTTCGATTCCGGGGACCTTATCGGCGGTTTTCGTCTTCCAGTTTCTGGCCATCATTTCGATGACCGTGTCGGAGACGGTGGCCATCGCCTGGACGGCCGCGCTCGCGCAATCGTTGTGGCAGTCGCGCAAACGCACGACGCTCGAACAGGCGGCGTTCAACGTCAGCGTGGTGTCGCTCGCGGCGCAAGCGGCGTACTACATCTATCACGGGCTGGGTCCTCTGTTCGGCGAGTGGGAAATGGCGGCGGGCCTGCTGATCGGGGCACTGGCTGCGTTTCTGGTGAACACGCTGGCGATCGCCACCGTGATCGCGCTCATTGAGGGCAACAAGCCGCTCGAAACCTGGCGCAAGAATTACCTCTTCTCGTTCCCGTATTATCTGGCCGGAGCCGCGCTCGCGGGCTTGCTGAGCATCGCGTCGCGGTCGTTCGGCTGGCATACCTCGCTCCTGATCCTGCCGGTGATGTACCTGTTCTACCGGTCCTTCACCACGTATACGGGGCGCCTCGAGGACGCCAAGAATCATGCCGAGGAAGTGTCGGCGCTGCATTTGCGCACGATCGAATCGCTGGCGCTGGCCATTGAAGCGAAGGACGACACGACGCACGCGCATCTGCGCCGGGTGCAGATTTACGCCCTGGCGCTTGGCGAGGAACTCGGTCTCAAAGGCGATCAGGTGGAAGCGCTGCGGGCAGCCGCGATCCTGCATGACATCGGAAAACTGGCGGTTCCGGAGCACATCATCTGCAAGCCCGGAAAGCTGACGCACGAAGAGTTCGAAAAGATGAAAATCCACCCGGTGGTGGGCGCGGAGATTCTGGAACACGTGCAATTTCCGTATCCGGTGGCCCCCATTGTCGCGGCGCATCACGAAAAGTGGAACGGCACGGGGTATCCCTACGGCTTGGCCGGCGAACAGATTCCGATCGGCGCGCGGATTCTGGCGGCGGTGGACTGCCTGGATGCGTTGGCGTCGGATCGCCAATACCGCAAAGCGTTGCCGATCGACGAGGCGATGAAAGTCGTGGTAGCCGAATCGGGCAAGAGCTTTGAACCGCGGATCGTCGAGATTCTGCAACGGCGCTACCAGGAACTCGAAAAGAAAGCCACGGCCGCGTGCGTAGACGTCGTCAAACTTTCGACGAACCTCAAAATTGAACGTGGCGAGGCGCCGGCAGCCGGGTTCGAAGTCTCGGTACCGAGGCCGGCGGGATCGGGCGGGCTGCCATTCCTGCAATCGATCGCCGAAGCTCGCGCTGAAATGCAGGAACTCTTCGCGTTGTCGGGCGATATGAGCAAGTCGTTGAGCCTGGTAGAGACGCTGTCGCTGGTGTCGAGCCGCCTGAATCCGCTGATCCCGCATCAGGCCATGGTGTTGTGGGTGCGCAACGGACAGAACCTGGAAGCGTATTATGCGGAAGGCGCCAATGCGTCGCTGTTCAGCGAATTGAAGATTCCCCTCGGCGAGGGGCTGGCCGGATGGGTGGCGCAGAACAGCAAGCCGATTATGAACGGCAATCCCGCTGTCGAGCCGGGCTACCTCAACAATCCCGCCAAGTTCACTACGCTGGGGGCGGCGCTGGCGGTTCCGCTCACCGGTATTGGCGAGTTTTCGGGCGTCATCGCGTTTTACGCAGCCGAGCGGGACTTCTTCCAGAAAGACCATTTGCGGATCCTGCAGGGGATTTCGGCCAAGCTCGCGGCGTCCATCGAAAATGCTCTGACGCATACGACGGCGGTGGAGACATCTCGCGTCGACGCGCTGACGGGCCTGCCGAACCTGCCAAGCCTGCTCGAACGATTCGACGGCGAGTTGTCGCGGGCGCGCCGTTCGGGTGACCAACTGGCGGTCCTGATCTGCGACATCGACGGGCTGCGCGATTGGACGACCCGCCACGGCGTAGCCACGGCCAACGCGACGATCGAGGCGTTCGCGAACGGATTGCGGGGCATGTTCCGGGACTATGATCTGGTGGCTCGCGTCGGTGGAGACGAGTTCGCGATCGTTATTCCGCAAGTGGGCGCCAACGACCTGCAGCCACGCATTCGGCAGATCCAGATCCTGGCCATGGAAGCGGGACGCAATACGTGTTCGGACGATCACTTCTCGGTCACCATCGGCGATGCCTACTATCCCGCCGACGGCGACGCGGTGGAAGTGCTGCTAAGCAAAGCCGACCGGAAGCTCGGACAGGCGAAAAAAGCTCGCCAACCCGGAGGCTCGAAGCCGCAAGACACGCCGATGCGCATGCCTCCCAACGTCGCGACGCCTGCCTCGGTGGGGTCCAGCCCGGTAGCCGCGGTCGGCTCTTGAGGCGTTCCCAGCCACTGTTGAGGCTGAGGGTACAATTCGGGAATGCGCCGCAACATCACCGGCTGGTACAGCGAACGTCTCTATCGTGATATGCCCCTTGTCGCCTATGGGCATTGGGGCACTCCGATCCTCGCGTTGCCTACCGCCGCCGCCGACTTTTTGGAGTACGAACGGTTTGGGCTGATCGACTCTGTCCGCCCTTGGCTTGAGCACGGCAAGGCGAAGATGTATTCGGTGAACAGCGTCAACAAACAGGCGTTGCTGAACGATCGGGCATCGGCGCAGGAAAAATGCGACTGGCTCAACCGGTATGACGGCTACATCACAGAGGAAGTCCTGCCGCTGATCCGTCAGGATTGCGGCGGCGGCGACGTCAAGCCGATGATTTTCGGCATCAGCCTGGGCGCGTATCTGGCCGCGAACCTGTTTTTTCGCCATCCCGAGCGTTTTAGCGGCGCCATCCTGCTGAGCGGCAGCTACGACATCCGCAACTTCCTGCACGGCTACAACGGCATGGATGTGTACTTCAACAACCCGGTGGATTTCCTGCCGCACCTGCACAGTCCGGAACTGCAACGGGGCGACAAACGCATCATCATTTTCACCGGGCAGGGTCCGCATGAAGACGCGGCGCGGTCGCGGCAGCTTTCCGACATCCTGCATTCGAAGGGGATTCCGCACTGGCTGGACGTTTGGGGGCATGACGTGGGTCATGACTGGCCGTGGTGGCGCAAGTGCGTCCCGTACTACTTCGAGACCCTGTTCGGGAAGTGATTCTTCGAGGTATTCCTCGCGACATTGCAGGGCTACGAGGATTCCGGGATTTGGCCAGCCTTTAACGCGATGCGGGTAGCGTTCGACACCCCGCGCTTGAGGGCATTCCGTCCAGGGGCCGACGCCCCTAGAGGCAGGTTCACCTCAGGCATTCCCCACCTCGGATTTGTCCGGGCGCACCGCTTCCGGCCTGTCACCGCACCAGTTCCGGTGAGCGGTACCGTACCGCTTCCCGGAACTGTCACCAGAAATGGTGCAATTCGTCCTGTTTTCGGTGGACAGGATTGCGCTGGCGAGCAGTTGGATCGCGGAACGCGGAGTCGTCATTTGGCGAAGATTTCCGCGATCTTGTCGGCAATCGCTGGCGTGTTCGCGTAGGCGGCGTTGGCCATCACGACAACGGACCAGTTGCGATTGCGAACCGGACGAAGCGACACGGTTTTGGCGCCGTGGAGTTCGCCGTCCTGGGGTTGCACGACCGGAAGTTGAGAGGCGAAACGCACGAGGTCCGCTGGGGTCGACAAAAAGGAGAGCGCGCCGGCGTAACAGGACAGATTCCTGGGCTGCACCACGCGCTGCCGGAAGCCCGGGCGTTCGTAAACCGAGGCGGGACGGCCGGCGGGAGGCTTGCCATCAAGGTGGAAGACGTCGCGGACGAAGGTGAACGGCGGTGGGTCCTCTTCGGGTTCGCCGATGCGTTCGGGGTTTTCTTCGGCGGCGGATTCCGCGCCCGTGTCGCGCATTTGCAGAGGGTCGAAGATCCGCTGTTTCAGGAACGATCGCAAGGGCTGGCCCGTTACCGATTCAATGGCGGCGCCGATCAGAATCCAACCGTGGTTCTCCTGTTTCGGCAGATGTTCGAGGGCGTCTACCGCGTGCTCGCAGCGCTGGCGGAACAATTCCTCATCTTCCATGACGGTGGCGGTCATCGCC
>JAFDVT010000603.1 GCA_018268875.1 Acidobacteriota bacterium | reverse complement strand
CGAGAACGTGAATTCGGCCTACCGTCTCCGCCAATCCGCCTGCTACCTCAAAAGCAGCAGCAGCAATAACAAGATGCTTTGCACGACGTGCCATGACCCGCACCATGCGCCCCGTGGTGCCGATGCCGTCAACCACTACGACAACGCCTGCCGCCAATGCCATAGCGGCGCGCTCAGCAAGGCATCGCATCCGGCCGCGAAGGTCACCGGCTGCGCGGACTGCCACATGCCCAAGCGCCGCACCGAAGACGTCATCCACGTCGTCATGACGGACCACCTCATCTCGCGTACCAAGCCGGCCGGCGACCTCCTCGCCGAGCGCAAGGAACGCATCGACAACTACCGCGGCGAGGTTGTTCCGTACTATCCGCCGTCGCTCACAGGCGTCGCCGACGCCGATCTCTACCGGGCCCTCGCGCAAGTGAAGCAGCGCAGCAACCTCGACGCCGGCATCGCACAACTCACCGCCGCGATCCAGCGCTACGCGCCACAGCGTGCCGATTGGTACCTCGAACTGGCGGAGGCTTTGGAAAACCAAAACCAACTCGCAAAGGCTCTGCCTTGGTATCGCCAAGCGGTTCGGCGCAATCCGTCCTCGGCCGTTGCCTGGCAGAAACTGGGCGCGGCGCTACGCCGCTCCTCGCAGCACGCCGAGGCAATCACCGCGTTGCAACGGTCCGCGACGCTCTCGCCAACCCGTCCGTACCCCTGGCTCGAACTCGGCCTCAGCTACCGGTCGTTGGGACGAATGTCGGACTCGTTGTCCGCGCTGGAAAAAGCAATCGCGCGCGATGCCGATCTGCCGGAAGCCCACAACAACATCGGCATTCTGCGCTTCCAGGCCGGTGAACCCGAACGCGCCGAAGCCTCCTTCCGCGAGGCCTTGCGCATACAGCCCAACTACGCCGACGCCCACGGCAACCTCGCCAACCTGTTGCTCGAAACCGGCCGCATGGCCGAAGCGCAGGCGGAGTTCGACCGCTCGTTGAAGCTACGTCCCAACGACGCGGGCACTCGTTACAACTACGCGATGCTCTTCGGGAAAACGGGACGCTACGACGACGCCCAGCGCGAACTCGAGGCCTGCCTGCAAGCCGACGCGACCTTTGCCGACGCCCACGAACTCCTCGGCGATCTGTTGATGGCTCGCAATCAGCAGACCGCCGCAGTCGCTCACTATCGCGAAGCGGCACGTCTTCGCCCCACGTCGATGCGTGCCGCCTTCGGTTTGGGATTGTCGCTGGCCGCTACCGGGAACATCGCCGAAGCCATCCCCCATCTGCGCAAGGCGGCCGCTGGTCCAGACGAGGAAATCCGCCAGCGCGCCGCCGATGTACTGCGCCAGATGGGCAAATAGCCAACGCGCGGTAGTGCTACCAGTACAGCTTCAACGCCACCTGCATCTGGCGAGGATCGTTCACTTGGTTCGTCACCACGCCGAACGTCGCCGCATCCAGGTTCGTGCTGCCGGTGCCGAACACCGTCCGGTTAAAGACGTTGAACGCTTCCCCGCGCAAATCCAGCCGCAGCGCTTCGCCGAACTGGAACGTCTTTGCCAGGCTCACGTTCTCGTTCTGGTTCCAAAATGCGCGAAGCTTCGGGTTGTACCGTGTCGAATTGCCAAAGTAGGCCGTCTGCGTGGGGAATACCGAGCGATCCATGAACCGGTCCACCGCCGGGTCGAACTGATCGCCCGCCACCTTGCCGCGCCATCCTTCGTAACTGGTCACGTAAGGCCGCGTCGTCCCGTTAAAGATCGGCAGCGGATTGTTACGCGTCAACGCGATGGGGAACCCGCTCGAATAGACCTGAATCGCCGACACGCGCCACCCGCCAATCACCTGCGCCAGGAACCCCTTCTGCACCCAGCGCTGCCCCTTGCCGAACGGCAGTTCGACAATCGTGGAGAACTTCAGCGCATGCGTCTGGTCGAACTGCCCGATCGACTTTTCGAGCCTGCGGTTGTACTGATCCATCGCCGCCGCCTGGTTGGCCGCATACGTATCGGTATCGGTCAGCAACTTCGAAAACAGGTAGTTCCACTGGAACGTCAACCCCTTGGCGAACCGGCGGTCCGCCTTCAATACGAACGCGTGATAGGTGGAATGGCCGCTCTTGTCGCCATTTCCCTGCGTCCCGGTCACGATGTTCAAATACTGGGGAAATGGACGCAACGCCTGCGCGACGGTTCCCGTAAAGCCCGCGAACGGTGCGCGAATGCCCGCTTGCTGCGCCGTTGCGGACGTCACATTAGCCCGCAGCAACGCGAGCGCTTGCGTGTTGCCGTACTGCGAAATCAGGCTGTTCAACACCGCCGTCGGAACCTGATTCATGCTCAGCAGATTGGCCGGCAGGTGGCTCCCCGAACTCCCGTTGTAGCCCACCTCAATCACCAGGTTCGACGTCAACTGATGCTGCATATTGAAGGTCCAGGTATTGCTTTCGGGCGCCCGTGTGGCGTCTCTGCCGTTCCAATAGTCAACGGTATTGCCGTTTGAAAACGAAGGATCGATCAGCGGCGGCAGCTTATAGGCCGGCAATCCCTGATCCAGCCGGAACGTGGGCTGCACTCCCTGCGACGTGTTGTCGAACACGTATTGACCAATGAAACCGGCGAAGTGTCCGCTGCTACCGGCCGCGGTCACGCGCGAAAACGACCGCCCGTATCCCGCGCGGAACGTCGTCTTGTTCCCGGGCGTGTACGCGACCCCCACCCGCGGACCCCAGCCGCCATACCAGCCGGGCACGAGCGACCGCTTCCCTTCCCGGCCCGTTCCGTTCCCCGCAAAAATCAGAGCTCCCGGAAGATTGCCGGCCGCTGGATTCGGGCGCGTCGGATCAAAGTCCGAATACTCGTCACGCTGATTCACCGGAGGCAGCGTCGTGTCGAACCGCAGTCCATAGTTGAACACCAGCTTGCGCGAAATGCGCCAATCGTCCTGCGCGTACAGCCCGTAATAGCGGTACTTCTGCGGAACCTGCCGAATCGTTTCCGTACGTCCCAGGTACGCATCGCCCAACAGGAAGGAGGCAAAGCTGCTGCCGCCCGCGGTGGCGAACGTCGTATTGCCCGGAACGCTGGTCGACAGGAAGTTGAAGTCCGCGCGGCCCGCGATGTCCTGCTGCCCGAACCCGTTCGCGTTCTGGTCCTGCAATTGGAACCCGAACTTCAAGGCGTGCGAACCGCGAACCCAACTCAAGTCGTCCTTGAAGCCCCAGCCGGGCTGCTCCGTACCGTTGAACGACGGCGAACCCCAGGTCGCATATTCCGTAAAGTTCAACGTCGGAAAGTTCTGGTTGCAATCCACCGCGTTCTTGATGCAAACCTTGCCCGCCCAGTTCTGATCGACGTTCGCCGAATAGCTGTTCTTGCTGAACGTATTGGTCGCAAACGACGCGTGATTCACCATCCGCGAATTCACCGTCCAGTCGTGGCTCACGCGGTACGCGCTGGTGTCCCAAGCCTGAATCGAACCGCTCCACAGCGGCACCGGCAATCCGGGAGGTCCCGCGGGACCAGGCTCATTGCGGTACTTTGTGCTGTTCCACAAAAAGCTCAGGCGCTGGTTGCTCGTCAAAAGATGATCGCCCTTGGCGGACCACTTGTCGGTCGGCGTAACCGTGGTTCCGCCCAACACCTGATAGTTGTTGCGAACGTAAGCGCTGGTGCCGGGCGCGGCGCCCATGTTCGGAACCACGCTGGCCGCAAACGGAAGGATCGACGCGGCGGTTTGCGAAAACCGGTTGGTGGGAATCACATTGCCCGGAAATACGTCGCGGATAGAACCCGCGCCATTCGGATTGGCCCGCGTCGTCGCGGGATCGTAAATCGAAATCAGCTTGTTGTTCTGATCCACCCATTTGGTGAAATCGCCTTTGTACATCTCGCCGGTGGGCACCGACAGGATCGTGGCGTTGGCGCCCACGCGGTTCCGGAAGCCTTCAAAAGAGACGAAGAAGAAGGTCTTGTCTTTGCCGTTGTAAAGCTTGGGAATTACCACCGGACCCGACACCGTGCCGCCAAAATCGTTCTGCCGGTAAATCGACCGCGTCCGCGCAAAGAACCCGCGCGCGTCCATCTTGTCGTTCCGCAAAAAGTCGTACGCCGAACCATGCAGCTTGTTCGTACCGGACTTCGATGCGAACGTCATCACGCCGCCGCCCGCCTGTCCGTACTCCGCCTTGAACCCGTTCGTATCCACTGTGAATTCGGTCAACGCTTCCACCGACGGCGTATTCAAGGCCGCTTCCGCCGTGTCCGCCGCGCGATTGGTTCCCACGCTATGTCCATCGAGCGTCGCGTCCCACTGTCCAGCCTGTCCGCCTCCCAGCGCGAATCCGGAACCCGACCCGCGAGCTTCCGGAACCACCGCCACCAGGTTGAATGGACTCCGCATCGCGCCGCCCACCACCAGCGGCAACTCGTCCACAAGCTTGTTCTGAACCTGCGTCGAAACCTTCGCGTTCTCCGTCTGGATGGTCGACACCGCGGCCGATACTTCGATCGCATCGGACACCTGGCCGAGCGTCAACGCCACTTCCACGCGAGCCGTTCCCGCCGCCGCGACAACAATTCCCGTACGCACAAATCGACGGAATCCCTGCGCGGACACTTCCATGCGATACGCGCCGGGAAGCAGGTTCGGCGCGTTAAATTCGCCCGTCGCGCTCGTCACGCCGCGCCAGGTTTCATTGGTACCCGTGTTGATCACTTGTATTTCGGCGCCGGCAATTGCCGCGCCCGTCGGGTCGGTCACCAACCCGGTGACATTGCCTCGCTCCGATTGGGCGATGGCGCTTTGTGAAATCAATAGCAGCGGCAGAACCCAGGCCGCCAACCTCCGAACAAAAGACACGTACAGTTCCTCCAAGGCAAAGACTGCGAAGCTTTATATCACACTAAAGCTGTGACCGCGCAAGTTCGCCGAATGGTCCCCGGGGACCTGGCTCAAGCCCTTACCCTTTCCGAATCCGCCAACTGGAATCAGACCGCGGCCGACTGGCAACGCGTCCTCGATCTCGCCGAATCGTTCTGCATCGAACTCGACGGCAGGATCGTTGCGTCGGCCACCGCGATGGTGTACGGCCATCGCGAACTCGCCTGGATCGGCATGGTTCTTACCCTGCCCGAATACCGTGGGCGCGGCCTTGCGTCGACGCTCGTCCAAGCCAGCCTCGACTATTGTTCCGATGTCGCGTGCGTCAAGCTCGACGCCACCGAGGCCGGTGCGCCCGTCTACCGCAAGTTCGGTTTTGAAGACGAGTGCATCGTCGAACGGTGGGCTCGTCCGGCGAACGCCCCAGCGGTATTATCGGACCTCACGGCAGGCGGCGAACCAGACCTCTCGTTGGATCGCCAAGCCTTCGGCGTAGACCGTTTGCAACTTCTCGCCAGCTTCCCCAACACCTGCGCGATCGACGGCGCATTCCTCATGCATCGCCCCGGCCGGCAGGCCGCACAAATAGGACCTTGCGTCGCGCAATCGCCGGAACGCGCCGAATCGTTGGCGAATTGGGCGGTCGCAGATTACCCCCAAACGCCAATGTTTTGGGACCTTTTCGAAACCCACGCCGCAGCCAGGAGCCTCGCCCACAGCCTTCGTTTTGCCCCATCGCGGCGTCTTCTGCGGATGTCTCTCGCCGGAAGAAACATCCCCCAGGACCCATCGCTCGTCTACGCCATGTCAGGATTTGAGTTTGGGTGATTCTCGCGTCATGAACACAACAAGCATCTTCCTCAGCCTCGTACTGATCGCCTCCGCGCAGGACTGGCCGGGCCATCGCGGCATCGATCGCGACGGCATCTACAAAGGCCAATCCAAGCCGTCGCCGTCCTGGCGAGTGCTGTGGAAAGTCCCCGTCGGAAACGGCTACGCGGGCGTCAGCATCGCTGCCGGCAAAGCCTTCACCATCGAACAGCGCAACAAGCAGGAGGTTGCCGCCGCCTATGATCTCGCCACCGGCAAGGTCCTGTGGGTCAACTCCTGGGATGCCGATTTCAACTCGTTCCTCGGCGGCGACGGACCTCGCTCCACGCCGACGTTCGACGCCGGGGTCGTCTACTGCCAGGGCGCCCAAGGCGAACTCCGCGCCCTCGACGCGAACTCCGGCCGCGTCATCTGGAGGCACAATATCCTGCAGGAAAACGGCGGAAAAGCCGCTCCCTACGGCGTTTCGATCTCGCCGCTCATCGCCGGCAACCTTCTCATCACCCACGCCGGCGGAACCGCGAACAAGTCGATCGTCGCCTACGACAAGACCACCGGCAAGCTCGTCTGGGGCGCCCTCAACGACGACCCCGCTTATGCCTCGCCCATGATCGTCACCATCGGTGGCGCCCGCCAGATTCTCACCGTCACCGCCAGCCGTGTCGTCGCCCTCAAGCCGGAAAACGGCGCTCTGCTTTGGGATTTTCCCTGGGCTACCAGCTACGACGTCAACGCCGCCCAACCTGTCCTGATTGGGAACGACCGCTTGCTGATCTCCTCCGGCTACGGGCACGGCGCCGCGTTGATCGAGGTTCGCAACGGCAAGGCCACCGCCGTTTGGGAAAACAGGCTGCTGAAGAACAAGTTCAGCAGTTCGGTGTTCTTCAACGGCTTTATCTACGGCCTGGACGAGAACATCCTGAGCTGCATCGACGCGGCGACGGGGCAGCGCAAGTGGAAAGGCGGGCGCTACGGCTATGGGCAGGTCGCGTTGATCGCCTCCCACGGCCAGTTGCTGGTGACAGAAGAATCCGGCGAGGTCGCGCTGGTCAAGGCCGATCCAACGCAGTTTCAGGAACTCGGCAAGGCGGCGATTTTGCGGGACAAAACCTGGAACCAGCCCGCCCTCGCCGAAGGCAGGCTGGTGGTTCGCAATCAGAAGGAAATGGCCTGCGTCAGTCTACTGGACTAACGCCACCGCCGCCTTCGTAAACGCCTCGACAAACGCCGCGCCCTTCGTGCGGAAGTTGTCGAGCGTCATGTAGTTGTTCACGATTTCCGGATACACACCCGCGTTTTCGATGTACGTCGTCTCCGGAAAACCGGGACGCGCCGTCGCTTTCGGGCGAACCGAAACGCCGTCTTTCACATGCACGGTCGTTTCCGTGAACGCCCCGCCAGGACCATTGATGCTCACACCCAAGCGTCCCGAGGTCGGCATTCCGAACTGCTGAATCCGCGCCTCGCGATTGTCCTTGACGGTCGCCGCAAAGTGGTCCGACGACAGCTCGTCGGTCAACAGCAGGATCGGTTTTTCATAGTTCACGATCGTGCCGTTCGACGCGCGAACCGCGTTGCGATCGAGCGAGGTGCCGCAGAACGGGAACGGCGCGGCATTGCCTCCGCCGCTGTAATATTTGTCCCGCAGGTCGTTCACCAGGTTCTGATACAACGCAACCTGGTCCGCCGACGCGCCGCCTTCGATCGCGCTGTCCAACGTCGCCTGGAACGTCTGCACGTTCGCCCAGGTCGCGCGGAACTGGATCCCCGGTTGACGGTACGCCTTGCCGATAAACCTCGCGGCAGCCGCGTCCGAACCACAGATGCTCGTCAGATCGTCGCGCATCTGGTCGATCACCAGCACGTCGGTGTTCGCGTTCATCCATGCGATCTCGGTGTCGAGTTGCGAGGTGAACGACGACGAACTGCTCCACTCGGCAAAGCGAATCAGCCCGATGCGCTTTCCGCCCGACGTAAAGCTTCCGGAGAAGAACCAGTCGGAAAACGAAGTCCCGCGCCGCTGCACAAACCCGGCTGGCAAAGCGTAAATCGGCTCGAACGATCCGACGCTTTCGATGCCCGGCGTCGCCGATTCCACCTGCGCGGATGGATTCAGCTCCGCCGCTGCCAGACGCCCGCCGGCTCGGCGCCGCCCGCTCCCGTCGATCTCCTCCTGCAACCGTTCATGCAAAGGCAGTTCGATCGCGTTCGCCGCATTCGGTACGCGTGGCTGACGTGGCGCGCCCGGAGCCCGCCGCGAGGTCACGATGTCCACCACCGGTCCCACGCGCATCGCGGTGCCGGACGTTTGCCACGGCACCTGTAACGTCACCGTCGTGCCATTGGCCTTCTTCAACACCACGGTCGCCGTCGTACCCACTTGCGCGGCCGGAGGCATAAACGCCTGCGTACGGTAGGTCAACAACTCCGCCGCCGCGCGACGCGTCGACTCCGGATTGCTATCGACAAAATACTTGCCGATCTTCTCCAGCAGGTCGCTCGCGGCCTTCCCGTCAATCGACACGATCTCGTCGCCCACAGCGATGTTGTAATCCGCCTCGGGCAAGATGTCGCGATCGATCGATTCGACAATCGCCTTGCCCTCGTAGACGTCCGCCGTGAACGACATCCACGCGACGTAGTCGCTCGGCAGCGTCAGGTACGTATAGTAGTCGCGAAAGCTCGCCGTGTAGTCGATCAGGATGTCGTAGTATTCCAAATCATCCTTGGCCGCGCGTACCTTTTCGAGCCACGGACCCAGGTCTCGCGCGTCGAACCCAAACGCTTGCTTTTTCCACGCAATCGTCGCCGAATTCCGGCTCACCACGCTCGCCAGGTATTGAAAATCATCGACGCGCTGCTGAACGGTCAACTGCTGTCCAAAGCTCACCGCGCCGAGCAAAAGGAGTGCGAACAACGTCTTTCTCACTGCTGGCCTCCCTGCGCGCGAACCCGTTCCACAATCGCCTTGGTGAACGTATCGACGTACGTCTTGCCGCGATTCGTCAGGTTGTCGGCCGTCATGTAATCGTTCGCGATGTCCGGCTGCACGCCGACATTTTCGATCACCGTCGCACCCGGCCGGTTCCGCGACATCAGCCCCGTCGTGATGCTCAGGTCGAGCTCTGTATAGCCGTCGAGCGTGTAGTATTGCACCGTTCCACCTAGGCCCATCGTGCGGTACCCAACCAGCGTGGCGCGTCCCGTATCCTGCAAGGTGGCGGCAAACGCGTCGCCGCCGGAGGCCGTCATCTCATCCACCAGCAACACAATCGGTTTCCGGTACGACACCACGGCGCCATTCGCGTTCGTTAACGGTGGCCTGTCCAGCGACGGTTCAAAATCCTCGCCCGTATCGAGCGCGATCGGCCCCGTCCGTCCCCGCATCTGATCGTTCGCCGTCTGCACATTCTTCAGTTCGTACTTCCAGAAGTTCACCACCCATTCGGGATCGCCAAAGTCGATCGACTCGTTCAGCAATTGCGAAAATGCGGTCACCCAGGCGGACGTGGCGCGAAGCTCGAACCCGATCACCTGAAACCGGTCGGGCATCAATCCGCGCAGCAAACTGTTGGCGTAATCGACGTAGCCGCCGGGGTTGCGCGTGACGTCCACCACCAGTCCGTCCGTGTTCGCCTGCATGTACGCGACCTCGGTGGCAAACTGGTTCACCGCAAAGCTGGACGACAACGGCACAAAGCTGGGAATGCGAATGTAACCGATCCGTACACCGTCGGACGTGTACGTTCCACTGTAAAACTGGTCGATCGAGGACCGGCCAAGCCTCTGCACAAATCCTACCGGCGTGGCCCATCGGGGAGCACGCGCGCCAAAACCCTGCAGCGTCAGCCGCCGCGCCCGCGCCGCGCGAGGCGTGCGCTGATCCTGCAACTGCCGGAACTTCGCCTTGGCATCCGCTGCACCAGGAGGACCGTCCAGCGTCCGCACCGTGGCCGAGGCCGGGTCGGCGCGACGAACCGAAAACGTCTCCGGCACAATCCCAAAGCTCGTCATCGGCGTACCCGTTTTATCCCAGTTCACCGTGACGATCGACTCCTGCCCCGAGGACGCTTTGCGAATCCGAACCTCCGCCGTGTCGCCGATCTCATGCGCGCGCGGAATGCTCGCCTGCGGGCGATACGTGAACAGCGACGCCGCCCAGCGCGCCGTCGAACGGTCGTTCGCGGAGATCGAGTATTTCCAATACTTCGCCGTCAGGTCGGCAATCGAAACGCCGTCAATCGAAATCAACTCGTCGCCGATGTCGTAGTCGAATACGGTCCGAGGCAATAGCGTGCGATCGATGTACTCGATCAGCGGCTTGCCGTCGTACAGGTCCACGTCAAAGCCCAGGTACGCGTTGTAGTCCGATCGCAGGTTCACCACGTCGTGACCGTCGTTCAGCTTGGCGACGTATTCAATCACCAGATCCGCAAAGTCGAGGTCGTCCTTGGTGGCCCGGGCGCGTTCGATCCAGGGCTTCGTGTCGAGCAGATCGAACCCCTGCGTGTCGCGCTTCCATTCATAGGGAGCGTAGTTTTTGGCGTACAGCCCGGCAACCTGGCGAAATTGCACTTCCTTTTGATCGGCAGTCAATTCCGCCTGCGCCAAAGCCGCAAAAGCGAGCAGGCAAGCAAAATGTTTAATCACGTAAACCATCCACGTAGTAGATAAAGTCCGTCGAAGGCGGCACATGGCCGCACTGCCGCAACATCGCGGCGATTTGCCCCCGGTGATACGTGCCGTGGTTCACCACGTGCGTCACAATCTGGTACACCGGCTTGGCAAATGGCTCGTTCTTCAGGTTGCGGTATTCCACCACGCGGTTCGGGTCCTGCCCCGCCGCCCAATCCTGAAAACGATGCAACAGTTCCCACCACAACGCATCCAATTCGGCCAGCCCGGGACCCGGCTCCGGGTCTTCAAACCGAGGCTGTACCGGCGGAACCATACGCGAATACCAAACCCGGTCCGCGTAGAAAATATGCTGGAAAGTTTTCAAAATTCCGCCGTGGGAATTATGCATTTCCCGCGTCAGATCCGCGGCCGGAACGATCCGGGCAAAGTCCGCCAACTTACGGCTGGCCCATTCGCTGTAGCGCAGTTGGTAAGCCAGAGCCCCCGGTTCCACCATATGCGGGCATGATATCAGGAAAGTACAAATGCCCCCACCTTAGCGTGGTAGGTGCCCCGCATGGTACTTTGACCCCATTAGTGGCCATGCGATCCACACAGTACACGACTCCCCACGGCATCACCGTCACGAGCACCGTGTCGAAGGTTCCCTATCAAAAAGGATTGCGTGCATTATTGCGCAAACTCGACCGGCAGCGCGGCATTTATCTCTCCTCGGGCTATGAATATCCGGGGCGTTATTCCCGATGGGACATCGCCGCCGTCGCCCCGCCGCTCGAAATCGTCGCCACCGGCCAGTCGATCCGCTTTTCCGCGTTGAACGAACGTGGAAAGGTAATCAACCGCCTCCTCGCGCCGCTTCTGCAGGACCATCCAGACCTGCTCTCGTTCACCGTAACGGAAGACGGTGGTCTGCATGCCGAATTGAAGCCTCTGCCCGCCTTCTTCCCGGAAGAAGAACGCAGCAAGCAGCCGTCCGCGTTCACCGTCCTGCGAACCATCATGCGGGAATTCGCCTGCGCCGCCGAAAGCCGCCTGGCACTCGTCGGAGCCTTCGGGTACGACCTCCTGCTGCAGTTCGACCCCATCGAAAAGAAGCTCCCCAGAAACGGCGTCAAAGATCTGCACCTCTTCCTGGTCGACGAAATCTTTTTCATGGACCGCAAGAAGGAAGAAATCGAATGCTTCCGCATCGACTTTGCGCAGGGCGAACTCACCACCGCGGGCTTGCCGCGTAAAGCCCAGAACCTGCGCCAGCCCAAACCGAAGCCCACCGGCGACATCACGTCGGACCACACGCCCGAAGAATACATGGCGGGCGTCGAACGCGTTCGCCAGGGCATGAAGCGCGGCGACTATTACGAGGTCGTCCTTCGCCAGACGTTCTCCGCCGCCTACACGGAAAGCCCGTCAGAACTGTTCGAACGCATTCAACTCGCCAGCCCCAGTCCCTACGAATTCATGCTGCAGTTGGGCGACGAACAGTTGATCGGAGCCTCGCCCGAAATGTTCGTCCGCGTCGAAGGCAAACGCGTTGAAACCTGCCCCATCGCCGGAACCACGCGCCGCACCGGCGACCCCTTGCGCGACGCCGACAACATTCGCGACCTTCTCGCTTCCGCCAAGGAAGAGTCCGAACTCACCATGTGCACCGACGTGGACCGCAACGACAAGTCGCGCGTCTGCGTACCCGGCTCGGTCAAGGTGATCGGCCGCCGCCTGATCGAATCCTACGCCGGCGTCTTCCACACCGTCGACCACGTCGAAGGGACCCTCGCCTATGGGTTCGATTCGCTGGACGCGTTCCTCACGCATATGTGGGCGGTCACTATCATCGGAGCTCCCAAAAAGTGGGCCGCCCAAGCCATCGAAGACAACGAAAAGACTGCGCGAGGCTGGTACGGCGGCGCCGTCGGCATGATCTCCATGAACGGGGACATCAACACCGGCATCCTCATCCGTACCGTCCATCTGCGCGACGGCGTCGCGCAATACCCCGTCGGCGCGACACTCCTCTACGACTCGATCCCCGAAAACGAGGAACTCGAAACACGCCTCAAGGCCACCGGCTTTTTCCGCGCCCTGAAAGCGCCGAGCCCCCCCCGCGTCGAAACCGCCACGCCGCCGCACCACGACCAAGCGGGCGCAGGCATCCGCATGCTCCTGGTCGACAACGAGGACTGCTTCATCCACACCCTGGCGAACTACGCCCGCCAGACCGGCGCCGAGGTCGTTACCTACCGCGCCGGAACCTTCCCGCTGTCGAAGCTACGCGACATCAATCCGGACGTCATTCTCGTCTCTCCCGGCCCCGGCCGCCCCGCCGATTTCGGCGTACCCGATCTCGTACGCGCCGCCGCTGCGGAAGGCATCCCGACCTTCGGCGTCTGCCTCGGCCTGCAAGGCATGGTGGAGGCCTTTGGCGGCGAACTCGGCATCCTGGACTATCCGATGCACGGCAAGCCGTCCACCGTCATCCATCGCAATGCCGGAGTCTTCGAAGGGCTTCCCTCGCAATTCAAAATCGGCCGTTACCATTCGCTCTACGCGATCCCCGAAAACCTGCCGTCCGTCCTCGAAGTCACCGCTGAATCGGACGACGGCATCATCATGGGCATTCGCCACCGCGAACTCCCGCTCGAAGCCGTCCAGTTCCATCCGGAATCGATCCTGAGCCTCGAAGACAACTGCGGCCTCCGCCTCATCGAAAACATGATCCGCATCCACGGCCGTAGCCGCGTTGCCGTCGCCAAGTAATGAAGTCGCTCGGCATCTACCTCGCCGCGTTCGCCGTAACCTCGGTGTTCTTCATCAACTTTTGCGACCTCGTGTACCGCTGCGGATGCCGGTCGCTCTGGAACGGCGCCGACGCCCACTGCAACCGCCACGCGCCGCCCCACGAAAAACACTGCCCGTTCTGCAGCCACGGCAACACAGGCTACGCCGCCTTCTTCGGCGGCATTGTGTTGCCCCAATTCGCGGCCATCCGCGCGTTACGAAACAGGGGATGGTTCACTCGTCTCACAGCCGGACTGGCCACGTTTCCCATCGCCGGCGGGCTCATCGCCGTCACCGTAGGACTTTTGGATGGTTACTGGCTGCCCTGATAGTATCGGTACTAGGAAGCACAGCCGTTGCGTAATG
>JAFDVT010000602.1 GCA_018268875.1 Acidobacteriota bacterium | reverse complement strand
GGGTGGCGGCCGGCGAGCATCTCGTACAGCAGGACACCCAGCGAATAGATATCGGTACGGATGTCGATCTTGGCGCTATCGCCGCGTACCTGTTCCGGACTCATGTACGGGATGCTGCCCTGGATGACGCCCGATTGCGTGACGTCGGCGTCGTTGGTCAACCGGGCGAGGCCGAAATCGAGAACCTTGACCGGCAGCCGCATGGTGCCGCTGGTGCTGCTATGGCTCGACGGCGATCCGCCGCCGTTGCCGTCGACATCGACCGACGGCAGGATCACATTGCCGGGCTTGATGTCGCGGTGGATGACGCCGTTCAGGTGGGCGTAATGAATGGCCGAGCAGATGGCCAGAAAAAGCTGGATGCGCTCCAGCGCGGACGCTTTGTCGAGGCGTTCGGGAGCGGCCACGCGGCCCAGGTACTGTTGCAGCGTTTCGCCGTTCACCAGCTCCATCGCGAGGTACGGCTGCTCGTCCTCGGTGAGGCCCGATTCGTAAATCGTGGCGATGCCGGGGTGTTGCAGGCGGCCCAGCGCTTCGGCCTCGCGCAGCAGCAGGCGGCGATGCCGTTCCGACGCATGTTGACCGCCGCGCATCACCTTGAGCGCCACCTTGCGGCGCGGATGCATCTGCTCCGCCTCGTACACGATACCCATGCCGCCTTCGCCCAGAACCCGGATGGCGCGAAATTTGCCGGCGATTTCGAGCGCTGGCGGCGAGAAACGGAGCGTGGCGGATGTTGCTTCGAATGCGGCTCTGCCCACCGCCTGTTCCAGATCGTCGATGCCGTCGCAGGCGAGCAGCGATTCCACCTGTTGGCGCAGATGGTTGTCGCCGGCGCATTCCTGTTCCAGAAGTTCCGCGCGGCTGTGCGGGCTGAGGTCCGCCGCGCGGTCAAACAAATGCTGAATCTTTTCCCAGCGTTCCTTAGTCATGGACGGCCGGCGGCGAAGAGCGGCGGGAGGTCGACGAGGCGAGCAGTTCGTGGTGGAGCCAGGCTTTGGCCATGCGCCATTCGCGCCGCACCGTGACTTCGGACACCTGCAGCACGTGCGCCGCCTCCACCGCGGTGAGGCCGCCGAACACCATCAGGTCGATCACCTGCGCCTTGCGTTCGTCGATCTGTTCCAGATGCAGAAGGGCGGACTCAATCGCGATGACGTCCAGCGTGTTGGCCTCTTTGGCGTGATCGATGTCGTTCAGCGAAACGCGGAACCATTCGCCTCCACGCTTTTGCCGCTTATTGGACCGCGCGTGATCCACCAGGACGCGGCGCATCTCGCGGGATGCGATGGCCAGGAAGTGGGATTTGTCTTGCCACGACACCTCTGCGCCAAGCAGGCGGAGGTACGCTTCATGAACCAGGGCGGTGGCGCTCAGCGTATGTCCGGCATTTTCGCCAGCCATGTAGCGTGCCGCGATCTGCTTCAGATTCTCATATATGAGCGGTGTAAGCGCCTGTAGCGCATCGGCTTCACCGCCGCGCCAACGGGCGAGCAAGATCGAAACTGACGAATCGTGCGCGTCCGAAGCCACTCGGTTCAGCCCTACAGCTGCCATGTCGTATGGCTGTCTCCCTGAGGTTGAGGTTACCATGTCTATTAGCAATGCCCGAAGAGCTTCCACTACCCCCGGCTTCCTTCGAGTTCCTGATTATTTCCTACAAAACGCAGGCGGAGATGCATCTTGGCCTGCTCAAGTTGAGCGACGATCAGCCGCCGCCCGACGTCCGCCTGGCCCGCCACTTCATCGACATGATGGCCATGCTACAGGAAAAAACCAAAGGGAACCTTTCCTGGGAAGAAGAACGGTTGCTGAACAACACGCTAACCGAACTCCGTTTCCGCTTCCTGCAGCATTCGCCAGACTCGGAGAAGAAAAGCAGCTAACTCATGGCGGCCTACGAACTGGCCCTTACCGTACTCGGATCCGGCACCAGCGTCGGCGTTCCGACAGTGGGCTGCGATTGCAAAGTCTGCCGGTCTACCGACGAACGCGACAAACGCCTGCGCCCTTCCGTGCTGGTTAGCTACCAGGGCCGCAACGTTCTGATCGACACGACGCCGGACTTTCGTTTTCAAGCCCTGCGCGCCGCTATCGGCAGAATCGACGCCGTCTTATACACTCACGCGCACGCTGACCATATTATGGGTCTCGACGATTTGCGGCCCTTCAACTTTATGCAGCGGGAACCAATCCCGATCTACGCCGCGCCGCCCCATCTGGACTACATCAAGCGGGTGTTTCCATACATCTTCGACGACCGTCCTAGCGAATCGTCCAAGCCGAAGATTTCCGCCTCGGCCTTCAGCTTCGAATGCCCCGGCATCGACCTGTTCGGCCTGACGTTCGAACCTCTTCGCCTGGCCCACGGCAAGGGCGTGTCGTTCGGTTACCGCTTTGGACCTGTAGCGTATCTTACAGATCATAGCGATATTCCGCCGGAATCGCTAGAGCGCCTGCAAGGGCTGGACATTCTGTTCCTGGACGCCCTGCGGCACAACCCCCATCCGACCCATTCGACGATCAACCAATCTTTGAAATGGGTGGAACAATTGCGGCCCAAGCGCGCCTACTTCACCCACATCTCGCACGACCTCGGCCATGAACAGACCGAAAAGCAATTGCCGCCGCACGTCCGTCTGGCGTATGACACGATGCGCGTAACGGCCACCGTCAACGAACCCGCGGAGGTGGCCCCTTAGCCATGCCCTTCCGAGTGATTCGAGACGGTCAGGCGGTTCCTCCCGGTTTTGGTCCCTGCGCGCTAACTATAGGAAATTTCGATGGAGTCCACGCCGGACATCGCGAATTGATGCGTCGCGTCGCCGCCGCTGCGAGACCTCATAAGTTGCGGCCAACCGTGCTGACCTTCGACCCGCATCCGGCCAAGATCGTGGCGCCGGCAAGGTCACCGAAGCTGATCACCACGATGGACGAACGCCTGGCGCTGATCCAGGCCGAGCATATGGAACAGGTGCTGGTCCTGCCGTTTACGCTGGACATCGCCCGCCTGGGGCCGAAGGAATTTGTCAAACAGTTGCTCGTCGACCAATTGGACGCCCGCTACGTCGTGGTAGGCGACAACTTCCGCTTTGGGCAGGACCAGGCCGGCGACGCCCGGCAATTGGCCCAACTGGGCGAGGAATACGGATT
>JAFDVT010000601.1 GCA_018268875.1 Acidobacteriota bacterium | reverse complement strand
GTATCCTTGGCGTTAAAGTCGCGCCCGCCAAGCAGGGGGATGCGCATCGCGTCCAGCCATTGTGGCGAAACGGGCAGGAAATACGGGCTTTTTAACTGCGCCTCGCGTTCGCCATTCAGCCAGATTTGGGAGACGCGCATGCTGCCGGCCAGCGGATTCCAGGACGACATCGCAGCGACTGCCACGCCGGGGTGCGAGCGAAGTTTGTCGGCCACCTGGTTCCAAATCACGGCCGGTTGACCCACTTTCGCTACCGTTTCGAGCAACAGAACGCCCTCCGCGCGGAAGCCGGTGGGCTGTTTCGCGAGTTGATCGAAGGTCGATAGGAAGAGTCCGGCCAGGAACAGGACCACAAAGCAGAAGCCTGTCTGCAACGCGGTCAACGCGCGGATGAAGCGGCGCTTGGCATGCGGGTCGCTGCCGCCGCGCAGGATCGACATGGGCTGTACGCTGGCGGCTCGAAGCGCGGGCACCAGTCCGAACAAGCTCGTCACCACGGTGGCGAGGATCGCACCGAACGCCAATACGCGCCAATCGAGCGGCATGTCGATTCGCGTCGGAAATCGCGGGTTGCTGATCGCGGATGCGACCAGCGGCGCAGACCACCAGGCGATGGCCGAACCGACGACGGTGGCAAACAACGCGATCCATGCGCTTTCGACGAACACCAGTTGCATCAACCGCGCGCGGCCGGCGCCGATCGACACGCGGAGCGACATTTCCCGGGCTCGCGCCGTGGCTTGCGCGGACATCAGATTGGCGACGTTCGCGCACGCGATGAGCAGCACTAATATCACCACCACTCCGAGGATCGCCAACGCACGTCCATAGCGCCGCTGCAAGGACGAGACTCCGCCCGGCGCCGGTTCGAGCCTGGCGGGCCGGTCCACCTGTTCCTGCTTCTGCGCCTCCGTGGCCGTGGTCCACGTCTTGACGTACTCCTTGTGATACGCCGAAAACGCCGCATGCAGCACCGACTGCGCCCGCGCCCGATCCTGGCCGGGACGCAGCATGGCGAACGTCCGGAACCAATACCAGTTGGGATTGTTGATGGCTTCCCCGTTCATCATGGTGGGCACGAAAATATCGGTCGGCGCGCCTGGCTCGGTTCCGGCGAAGCCTTTCTCCGACACGCCGATGATTTCAAGGTTGATCAGGCCAATCCGCAGGCGTTTGCCGAGGACACGAGGATCGCGGCCGAAGCGGCGGGACCAATAATCGTAGGAAAGAACCGCGTAGGGATGGCCGTTGGGAGTCTTCTCGTCGCTTTCGGTGAATACGCGGCCCAGCGCGGGCTTGACGCCGAAAACGCCGAACATTTCGCCGCACACCCACTGGCGCATCGCGCGTTCCATGTCCTGGTCGGAGCCGTACGTCAGATCGATCGGACTGGCATAGGAGACGGCGAGCAATTGCGCCTGATGCTTGACGGCGTCGCGCAGATGGCGGTAGATCGGATAGCCGAAGCTATCTCCGACTTCCATTTTGTTTGTGCGCGAATTCCGCAGGTCGTATTCGACGACGTGCAAGCGCTCCGGATGCTGGATGGGCAGCGGCCTCCAAAGGATCGCGTCGGCAAGGCGAAAGACGCCTGTACACGCGCCCGTGGCAAGACCCAACGACAGGATCGCCGCGATCGACACGGTTTTGTGTTTGGCGATCTGCCGCAACCCGAACACCGCGTCCTGCCGCAGCGTGTCCAGCCATACGGCAAGCCTAGCCTCGCGCATCTCCTCGCGAAGTTTCAGCTTTGAACCGAACGCTCGCCGCGCCTCGTAGGGATCGCGGCCGCTTTCGATGGCCTCGTCAAGATGCCCTTGCAGTTCTTCGTCCAGGTCGGCGGAGCGATCCCGGAAAACATTGGCGATCCGGCTCCATAGAGACATTTATGCCATCCTCAGGACGCGATTTACCGCCGAGGTCACCGCTTCCCAGCGATTCATTTCCGCCTCCAACTGCTTGCGGCCCTTCGCCGTAAGCGTATAGATGCGCGCCCGGCGGCCGTTTTCTTTGGTGATCCATTCGGCGGAAATCCAACCGGCTTCTTCCATGCGGTGGAGCGCCGGGTAGAGCGATCCTTCTTCCACCCGCAACACTTCGTCCGAAATTTCCTCGATCGCGGACATCAGCGCATATCCGTGAAGCTTGGGACGCCGGGATAGAATCTTGAGGACCAAAAGGTCCAAGGAACCTTGCAGCGAATCGGGCTTTGGCATCGTAAATACTCAGTGCTCTTAGTATATAGACGGCTGAGTATTCGTCAAGTCGCGAACGAAATCGGGAAAAGATGGGACGCCAGGGTTGTACTCTAGAGAAAACAACAAGATGACGACGCCTCAGGAAGTCCTCGCCTATGCCAAGCAGCAGGAGGTCCGCCAGTTCGATCTGCGCTTCACCGACCTGCCGGGCATGCAGCAGCACATTTCGTACCCGATCTCGCAATTGAACGAAGAAATGTTCGAGGCCGGCTATGGCATTGACGGGTCGTCGGTGCGAGGCTGGGCCGCGATCAACGAAAGCGACCTGATCCTCATCCCCGATCCGAAAACGGCGATGATCGACCCGTTTTACGACGTCAAAACGCTGGTGATGACCTGTACGGTGAAGGATCCGATCACGCGTCAGGATTACGAGCGCGACCCTCGTCATGTCGCTGCCAAGGCCGAAAATTATTTGAAAAATTCGGGCATCGCCGACACCGCGTTCTTCGGCGCCGAGGCCGAGTTCTTTGTATTCGACAACGTTCGCTTCGACCAGAACCAGCACAGCGGGTTTTACTTCATCGATGCGGAAGAAGGCCAGTGGAACAGCGGTCGAGATGGGCAGAACCTGGGGTACCGCCCGCGTCACAAGGAAGGTTACGCGCCGCTGCCTCCGGTGGACCATTATCAGGATCTCAGAGCCGAAATGGTCGACACGATGGTGCGTTGCGGGCTCGAGATCGAGTGCCACCATCATGAAGTCGCAAGCGCCGGGCAGTGTGAAATCGACCAGAAGTACGACACGCTGGTTCGCTCGGCGGACAACATGCTGCTGTACAAGTACATCGTGAAGAACGTCGCGACGCAGTACGGCAAGTCGGCGACGTTTATGCCGAAGCCGATTTACGGCGACAACGGCAATGGCATGCATGTCCACCAGTCCTTGTGGAAAGACGGCAAGCCGCTGTTTGCGGGCGATCTGTACGCGGGGCTTTCGCAGATGGCCCTGTGGTACATCGGCGGACTGCTGAAGCATGCCCGCGCGCTGTCGGCGATCATCGCGCCGACGACGAATTCGTATAAGCGGCTGGTGCCAGGTTACGAAGCGCCGGTGAACCTGGCGTATTCACGCCGCAACCGTTCGGCCGCCGTGCGAATCCCGATGTACTCGGCGGCGCCGAAGGCCAAGCGCATCGAGTTCCGTCCGCCGGACCCCGCCGCGAATCCGTATCTGGCGTTCGCCGCGATGCTGCTGGCGGGCCTCGACGGGATTTATCACAAGGTGGAACCGGGCGAGCCTTTGGACAAGGACATTTACGATCTGGAGCCAGAGGAAATGCGCCGCGTACCGTCGATGCCGATCTCGCTCGACGATGCGCTGGACGAACTGGAAGAAGATCACGAGTTCCTGCTGAAGGGCGATGTGTTCACCGAAGAGTTGATTGAGACGTACATCAACTTGAAGCGGCGTACGGAAGCGGAGCCGGTGCGTCTGCGGCCCCATCCGTGGGAGTTCGCGATGTATTACGACATCTAGCGCGGGAACTACTGGTCAAGCAGCCGGCGAGTGAGATTGATCGTGGTCACTCCCGCGGTGCCGGCCTTCACGGTCGCCGATCCTTCGGAGTACCAGAAGCGTCCGTTTATCCCGGCGCCGTTGGAGACGATTGCACGGTATTCCTCGCCTGCGTAGCCTCGGGCGACAATCTCTCCCATCGCGTTTACGCCGTGGGCGTTCCGGGTCTCCCAGCGGATCTTGCCGTCTTTCGTTTCCAGACGCAAGCTGGACGCCAGAACGGGTTTGCCATCCTCGGCAAGCACGCGGAACCGCACCGCGACCTTGGTTCGAGGCTCCCCGACAGCGAGGTCGATGCCGGAAGTGGTGTTGCCTTGGCTGACATGGACCGGATTGCCCCCGTTGTAGATCGCCGCCGGGTAAGGGTCGTCATCGCGATTGGGGGCTCCGTTCACGGCAACGCGGTAACGCGCGGCGGGAACCTCCATCGTGTACCGGCCATCCTCGCCGGTGATGGCGGTACGAACCGGGAGCAACTGCGGCTTCCCGGCCTCGTCGAGCGCGAAGGCTTGCACTCTGACCTTGGCAACTGGCTTTGCGGTGGTGGCGGCGCGGACCGTCCCCTGAATGGTTCCCGCGGGCGACATCGTGAGATCGCTGGTATTGCAACCCTTGGCGGGCATGTAGATCTCAACGGGCTTTGCCAGGTAGCCGGGCTTTGACGGTACGACGCTGTACCAACCCACGGGCAGTCCCGAAAACCGGAACACGCCTTGGGCGTCGGTAACTTCGGTGTACTGCTGCGCGTGTCCCGCTCGCCGCTTGAGGAGCACGGTTACTCCGGACAGTCCACCAGCAGAGCCCTGTTGAACAAGTCCTGACAACAACGATGGGCTGCCACCGCTGACTTGCGCACGCAGACTCTCCAGACGGTGTTCGTTGCCGCGAAGCTGGAAGGTACCCGAACAACGGTCAATACGGTAAGGAGCCGTCCCGCTGGTGATGAATACGTACCGCTCGCCCTCGCTCAACCGGTATTGGCAACGGCTGTCGCCGTTCGTGGTGACTATCTCGACTTCCGCCGGGCCGCCGGACGCGACATTCCGCAGGGCTTCCTCGATCTGTACGCGAGCATGGCCGTCGCTGTTGTCTTGATCCCCGGTCTTGATCACGCGTCCGACAAAGATAACGGCGTGAGGTTGTGCCGCTCGTCCGCAGGAATCAGGGTTCGCAGCGCAGGGACACGGCAGAGATCCACCGCTGGCAGACAGCGCGAGGAACAGGAAGGTAAGAGGTCGCGTGCGCACCAATCCCAAGTCTAACGAAATACGTGGGGAAATGGCTATCTGTACCGCTTCCGGTACCGCTCACCGGAAGCGGTACGGTGCCAGGCACCACCAGACTCGGGGGGTAGGGAGATTTGCGGAATGGCTTAGGACCGGGGACTGGTGCGACCTCGGGATTTTCCAGTTACGGGACGACTCGGCGCAGGACGATCGTCAGATCATTTGCTGCCTTCGCGGATGGGATGACGGCCGAGCCGCTTACCACCGGAGAGAGTCCCGGAACCATCCGGGCGGCCCAAAGTTCGTAGGTCTCGTCCAAAAAAATGTCGCCGGTTACCTCGGCTAGCTCGCCCGACTCGAGGGAGAACCCTTCGCCAGTGCGCGAGTTGGTGACCCGGAGCAAAATGCCGGCCGCCGGGTTGCCTGCATCGTCGGTGAACCGGACCCGCAACTTCGCGCCCTTGCGACGGAACGGGAGGCGCAATTCGTGGTTGAATTCCTCCCCATCACGGGCGGATACGAAGGGACCAGGACCCGACTCCTGACCTTCCCGTTCGACTTCAACCCGGTAGTCCCCGGGAGGGACGGGCGGAAAATCATACGAGCCGTCCTCGTCAGTGGTCGCGGTCGCCACTTTTTGGGATCCGTCGATCCGATAGAGTGCGACCTTAATGTCCGCAAACGGCTTTCCCGTCGCGCGATCTTTGACGCGGCCTCGAAAATGGACGTCGTCGTTCACCCGCAGGTCGTGTATGGCGCAGCCGCGTGCCGGCACGGTGACCGTCGCCACCTCGGTGCGTAACTTACGTTTTCTGGCCTGGAGGCGATACTCTCCGGGCGCCGCCTTGGGAAACGTGTACTCGCCGTTACGGCCCGATTTCGCCGTGTACGACTTCCCGCCATCGGTAGTAGGCTCGAGTTCAACGCGCGCACCCGCGAATGGCTCGAAAGATCCATCCCGGACGGAACCGGTGACCGATTCGCGTCCGTTGCGAATCGCCTTGCGTAAGGCTTCGAGCTTATGTTCGTTGCCGCGAAGGCGGAACGACCGGGCGCATCCGCCGACCCCGTAGGGCTGTCCGCGGGGCATCACGAAAACGTAGCGATCGCCGAGCGTCAGGCGACGGTAACAGCTTGTGCCGTGCATCGTGGAAACCTCGGCCTCGCCGAGCCCTTGTGGGACTCCACGCAGCGCTTCCTCGATGCGGACGCGCCCCGGTCCCGCGCCGTCACCTTCGCCGCTATCCCGGATCACCACGCCGACGAACACGGCCGTTTCCGGGGTGGCAAGGTCGAGGCACGGATCATCGCCGCCGATGCAGGTACAGGCCCATATGGGCGCGACCGACAGGAATAGGAACGTCAGGACCCGCACGAACGGGAGTGTAGCAGCCTTTGCTAGCCGCCGGATCCGCTGCGCTGGGCGACCTCGCCGTTGGACAACACGACGGGCACTGGACCGCTCGCCGCCAGTTGCAAGCCCATCTGCGCCAGTGATAAACCGGTGTTGATGTCCGAGGCCGATTCTTCCAGTTCCGCACCCGAAATCTGCGCGAACATCGCCACCAGTTTCCGGTCGCGCCAGCCGCGTTTGGCCTCTTCCTTCATGATGTTGATCGCTTCTTCGTGCGAAAAGCTTTGCTTGTACGGGCGGCTCGAAATCAGCGCGTCGTAGATATCAGCCAATTGCAGAATGCGCGCAAGCAGGGGGATATCCTCGCCCCGCAGGCCGTCCGGGTAACCGCTGCCGTCCCAACGTTCATGATGATTG
>JAFDVT010000600.1 GCA_018268875.1 Acidobacteriota bacterium | reverse complement strand
GAAAACGCGCCAGAAACGTCTCGGGTACTGCAACAGTTGATCGCCGCCACATTCGCGCCCGACCACGTCACCGTCGTCGAAGGAGGCCCCGACGTCGGCCGCGAGTTCGCCGCCACGCCCTGGAACCGGCTGATTTTCACAGGGTCGGCGACGGTCGGCCGCGAAGTGATGCGCGCCGCCGCAACGCACCTGACGCCGCTCACGCTCGAACTCGGCGGCAAATGCCCCGCGATCCTTTGCGAGGACGCCAACCTCCCGCTCGCGGCCGATGCGCTCGTCTACGGCAAATTCCTGAACGCCGGCCAGACTTGTGTGGCGCCCGACTATCTGTTGGTTCCCGATTCGCTCGCCGCGCGCTTCGTGCCGCTCCTCAGCGCCGCCCTCGAACGCCGCTATCCCGACGCCGCCGCCAATCCCGACTACACCTCGCTGCTGCGTTTGTCCGATTTCGATCGCCTCAGCGAATGGTTGGCCGATGCCAAGGTCCACGGCGCCAAAATCCTGCAACATGGCGGCTCCGACCGTACCCGCAAGCGTCTGGCGCCCACTCTGGTCACTTCCCCGCCGCTCGATTCGCCGCTGCTGCGCGAGGAAATCTTCGGCCCCGTACTGCCCATCGTCACCTATGGCGAACTCGATCAAGCCTTGGCCTTCGTCCATGCGCGACCGCGCCCGCTGGCACTTTACGCCTTCACTACGTCGCAACGAATCGCGGAAAAAATCCGCCGCGAGACGATATCCGGAGCCATGGTGCTCAACGAAACGGTCGTTCAGGTAGCCGCCGAAGGACTCCCGTTCGGCGGTGTCGGAAACAGCGGTTTTGGAGCCTACCACGGCCAGGCCGGGTTCGATGCGTGCAGCCATCTGAAGCCGGTGTTCGAAAGCCGGGGACCCTCACTCGGCCGCCTCGTTCGCCCGCCCTACGGAAAATTGCAGAACACGCTGCGCAAGCTTCTCCTGCGCTGACAAGGCGGCTAAATCAAGGCGGAAATGTCGATCGCGTACATCTGCCGCCCGTTGCCGCCATGGGCCGAATCGATCACCACCGTTCGACCATCGGGACTGATGCGCGGATGCGTGTCGCACCGCCATTCGCCCGTGTACGCCGGAGGCGCGTAAAAGCGGCCCAGCGGGATCGTTCGGCGATCGCGCGTGTCGAACAGGAACGGTTTCTGCATGCGATCTTTATCCGGGTACGTATCGTTCAGAATCCAGTGGGACCGCTTGCCCGGCAGGTAACTCAAATGGCCGTTCACCGGCATCTCGTTCTTGCCGATCACGTTCACCGCGCCGCCAGCAGCGTCCTCGTACAGATAAAACTTCTCGCCGTGCGACGGATGCCAGGCCCACGCCGCAATGGTCCGCGCATCGCGCCAGATAAAGTGCGAGGTCTTGCCGTATGGGTCGACCTGGCGCAGGTCCTTCCCGCTCTCGGCGTCCGCCGTGAACATGCGCGTCGAAAAGCTCCTGCCTTCGCGCTCGCCCCGCCAACGATGCAGGAAAATAAACCTCTTCCCATCGGGCGAAATCAGCAAATGATTGAACCAGTGCGTCGCGCCCTTCGAATACGGCTCGCGGTGCGGAATTTTGCCGATCTCGGCAATCGAAAACAGCAGCTTTCGCCGCCCGGTCGCCAGATCGACTCTCCAGATCCCGCTATTTTCCGGCGCGGCAACGTTCTGGTTGGGGTCGTCGAGCCCCGCATAGCCGTAACCCGGTCGCGTGTGGTTGAGGCGGGGAAAATCGCACACCAACCCCCACTTCCCATTGGGACTCAGCGTGTACACCGGTGAAGGAATCGTGCGCCGCTTCCCGGTTCGGATGTTGTGAATGTGCGAGACAAACGCTCCGTCCACGCGGTCGTTCCACAGCACCTCGTCGCGCGACCTTGGGATCCACTGCAGCATACAGCCCTGCTGCCAGTTCCACGCCCGTGTCGACCCGATCTGATGCCACTCATCCTTGCTGCCCGCGGTATCGACAAAGCCAACCGCGATCTCATCGTCCGCGCGCGGCGACCGGTGTTCGAAGTTCACCTCGTTGCCCAGCACCAGGCGATTGGTGGGGTCGATCTGCAGCTTGTCGTAGTAACCGAACCAGTGGAATCCAGGTCCCCGGGTGATCGCACGAATGGGAATCTCGCGCGTCTCCGCCGAAAGCAGAAACGGGGTCAAAAACAGCGAACGCCGGCCGATGGAGCGCATGGTCTCGGCCATTCTGTCATACCAAGGCTCAATTCCGTTGCATAATCGGTCGTGGCGTTTTCGGCGTTTTGGAATGACGTGCGTTTCGTGATTCGGCAGTTGGCACGCCAACGCGCCTTTACGGTAACGGTGGTTGCCACTCTCGCCTTCGGTCTCGGCGCCAACACGGCGTTGTTTTCCTCGCTACACGCGCTGATCTGGCGGGACCTTCCCTACCCCGGCGCCGAACGCCTGATGGCGGTACATCGCAATGGCAAGGCCGCGAGCGCTTCCTGGCAAGAGGTGCGAGCCATCGCGACCGCCCAAACGCTGGAGGCAAGCGGCGGCATCACGCTGCGCACATGGGGAATGGCCATCCCAGGTGGACCTTCGGGCGGATCCTCCGTCGTTTTGTCCGGAATGTTCACACCCGGCTGGTTCGACGTGCTGGGCGTCACGCCTGTCGTGGGTCGCACGCCCGCCGCCAACGACTTTCGACAGGTATGGCTGTCCTTCTCGTTCTGGCAACGACAGTTCGAAGGAAACCGGTCAATCCCCGGCACGATCATCCACCTGAACGAAGAACCCTACACCGTGGCCGGTGTGCTGCCGGAATGGTTCCAGTTTCAATACCAGGACAAAACGCCCGACATCTTCTTTCCGCTCGAAAATGGATACAACGCGACGCACTTGATTGTTCGGCTCCGCCGTTCGGGCGCAATCGCCGCCGCCCAGGCCGAACAGGAAATTCGTTCGCTGGCGGTTGCTTCTGGCGAGCCAACCGCGAACCAGCTTTCGCTCCGTGACCTGCGCCGGGAACTGCACGGCGGGGCGGATCAGCCCTACTACCTCCTGTTGAGCGCCGTTGCGTTCGTCCTACTCATCGCGTGCCTCAACCTGACGAATCTTTTGCTCGCCCGCCTCCAAAGCCGCGCGCGCGAATTCTCGATCCGGCGCAGCATTGGCGCCAGCCATCGTCAATTGATCCGCCTGATCCTGATCGAAACGGCAATTCTGTCAGGGCTTGGCGCAATCTGCGGCGCGGGAATCGCCGCGTGGAGTTCCATGATTTGGCACGCGGGCGGCATCTTTGCGCCACGCTTCGACGCGCCTGTCGCAATGTTCCTGGCAAGTGTCACAGCCGTCGTGGTGGCGCTGATCTCGGTTGCGCCAATCGCCATTGCGTTGCGCAGCCGGCCGGTTGCGGCACGCGCCGGGGTGTTGCGGGGGATGCTGATCGCAGGGCAGGTTGCCGGAGGATTCGTCCTGCTCACCGTAACCCTCCTGCTTCTGCGCAGCTTCGAACAAGTGGCCACCGCCGATCCGGGGTTCGATAGCCGAAACGTACTGATCGGTGGCCTGGGTTTGCCGGAGGTTCGGTACAACACCAGCGAGAGCATGGTCCGGTTCTATGAAAAGGTGCAGTCGGAGGCTCTGGGACTGCCAGGTGTGGTTTCCGCGACTTTCGCTACCACTGTCCCTTTGGTCAATAGCTACGGTGCGCGCGTCCGGCTCGACAATTCTCAACAGGAAGAGACGCAATTCCCGCTCGTCCGGATTGCCATGGTGGCTCCGTCTTACTTCCAGACCATGGGGATCGCCATGCAACAGGGACGGCCGTTCGCAGCAACCGATCGCACCGGCGAACATCCTCGCGTGGCAATCGTGAACGAAGCGTTTGCGCGAGCGTTTGGAGCGACCATCGGCGGGCAGGTTCGTCTCAGTTGGTGGAACGGCGAGCACCCGAAGTGGGCGCCCTGGGCAATCGCCGGAATCGTTGCCAACACCAAGTCCATGCGGCTCGATGAGCCTGGCGCTCTGCCAACGGTGTATCTTCCCCTGTATCAGTTCGTCTCCGAAGGAGTTCGGCTACTGATCCGCACCAAGCCGGGATTCGAAGGAACGGTGATTCGCGACCTGTCGCAACGCATTCATGCGATCGACCCTAAGCTGGAGACCATTCGCTTCCGCCCATTGACCGCGGACATTGGCACAACGTTGGACACACGCCGGCGAAGCGTGCAACTCTTCAGCGCCTTCGGATTGGTCGCGCTACTGCTTTGTGCCGGCGGCTTGTTTGGACTCACGGCGGGCGCGGTCCGCGAAAAAAGCCGGGAACTGGCGATACGCCGCGCTCTGGGAGCCGATACAGGAGAGGTCGTTGCGTCCGCGTTTCGCAGTGCGGGACGATGGGCGCTTGTTGGCCTCGTCGGCGGCATGGTGATCGCCTACTGGGCCGCCCGAGCCGTCGCGAGCCAGTTATTCGGTGTAACCGCGGTGGACCCCATCGCCTGGGCTGTCGCCGCTGTTGCGCTGGCAATCGCCCTTGTTGCAGGTGGACTACTACCGGCTCGCCGGGCTGCGCGAGTCGATCCCGCCACCTTGCTGCGGCACGAATAACCCGCAAGTAAAGAAACAGGTGATTTTTGCCGATAACCTAGCGATGATGTACACAATCGCGATCCTGCTGGCCGTGGCGCTGCAGGACCAGCCCAGCAAACAGTTGCAGGAACAGGGCTTTGAGATTGTCGAACTCCAGCCCTCCCAGCAACAGCAACAGCAGCAGTCCTCGCGGCACAAGGCCGCGTCGCACTACAACGGCAAGCCGAAAGAATTGAAGCCCGCCAAGATGAAACACAAAGGCGTGCCCAAATTCAAGAAACCAAAAGCGTTCAGGAAGTAAGTGCGGCGGCGAGATCCGCCGAAAATGCCCGCAGTTTCTGCACTTCTTCGGCGGTCGCCGGGCGATCGTACCCGCGTCCCACGAAATGTGCCTGCTCGCCGCGCCATACGAGCATCGCCAGCCCGCTTTCCACGGTCAACAGGCCCGAGGACCCGATTCCGCCAAAGCTATCGCCTCGCCGCTCCACCAGCGCCGCGAACCCATCCCGCTGAAAAATAAAGTGTGTTGTGATTTCAACCGCCGGAACCAGTTCGATTCCGGCGTCCACTAACCGCTGCAATTTCTCAAGCATCTTACATCTTGTAGCGGCCCATGTCCTCGTCAGGCAGGTTCTCCAGCCACTTCCGCATTTCGTCGCTGTTTACCTTGTCCGACACGGCATTGGCGGCTTTCGACGTCTTCAGCACGGTCTCTTCGACATAGATCGGGCAATCCAGCCGCAGGGCGATCGCCAGCGCGTCGCTCGGCCGCGAGTCGATGCTGATCAATTGCCCTTCTTTTTCGAGCCAGATCACCGCAAAAAACGTATCGTCCTTCAGGTCGTTCACCACCACTTTGCGAACGCCCGTTTCAAGGCCCATCAAAAGCAACTTGATCAGATCGTGCGTCATCGGACGCGGCGTGCTGACCTTTTCGATCTCTAACGCAATGGCGTTGGCTTCGTAAATACCAACCCAAATCGGGAGGATGCTGTTGCCGCTCAGGTCCTTCAACACGACGATCGGCATATTCGTAACGGGGTCCATCATAAGGCCCCGGATCTTCATTTCGACTTCCATCTTGCTCCTCCGCTACTGCTCTACTACTGAACGACGCTCTCGCCCGCCAATGAGTTCGGGCCGGATCGCGTCACGCGAGCCTGCAGATAAGTACCCGTAAGGTTCTCATCGCCGGAATGGTGCAGAAAGTTCAGCGTTTTATTTTGTCCCGTACGGCCAATCCATTGCCCGGTGGCCTTGTTGAATCCCTCCACGAGTACTTCTTCGACTCTACCCACATACTCGGCGTTACGCCGAATTTGAATCTGCCGTTGCCGCTCCTGCAAAATCGACAACCGGCGGCTCTTCTCGTCCTCGTCCATGTGATCGTCCAGGCGCAAGGCGGGTGTATTCGGACGCTTCGAATATTTGAAACTGAAGACCGAATCATACTCCACCGTATCGAGCAGAGAAAGGGTCTCCTCAAAATCCGCTTCGGTCTCGCCGGGGAACCCGACGATGATATCGGTGGTCAGCGCGATGTCCTGGCCGCAGTTCTTCATCCAGTCGATGCGCCGCATGTACTCGTCGCGCGTGTAGGACCGCAGCATACCTTCCAGAACCCGGCTGGATCCGGATTGTACCGGCAAGTGCACGTGATTGCAGATCACCGGGTTGTCCGCGATCACATCCACAATGTCCTTGCCGAAATCCCGCGGATGCGAGGTCGTAAAACGGACCCGGCGCATCCCCGGCACCTCCGCCACCGCGCGCAGGATCTTCGCAAAGTTGAACCCGGCCGGCGATGGATCGCGATAACTGTTCACGTTCTGGCCCAGCAACTGGACCTCCGTGTACCCCATCGCGACAATTTCGTGCGCTTCCTTGATGATGCTTTCGCTGGTGCGGCTACGCTCGGGGCCGCGCGTAAACGGCACCACGCAGTAGGCGCAGTTCTTGTCGCAGCCTTCGATGATCGTGATGTAGGCGCGATGCGGGTTGTCCCGCCGCGTCATCGGGGTCTCGAACGCTTCGCTCGCGTCAAACGCAAGCCCGGTCACGCGCTTGTCGCCCTTTTCGATCTGCACCAGCAACTGCGACAGCTTGCCGTAGCTCGCCGAACCGGCCACAAGGCTCACGTGCGGCGCTTTTTCGAAGATTTTTTCGCCTTCCTGCTGCGCCACGCACCCGATCACGCCAAACGTCTTGCCCTTGCCCGCTTTGCGGAAGTTCTGCAACCGGGTGAAGACTTTCTGCTCCGCCTTGTCGCGAATCGAACAGGTGTTGTACAGGACAAGGTCCGCCTCTTCGAAATTTTCGACCTGCGTGTACCCGTCCGTCACCAGCGTTCCGATCACTTTTTCGGAGTCGTGAACGTTCATCTGGCAGCCAAACGTCTCGATGTAGAACTTCTTCATTCCGTTGTCTTCATTGTATCCTTGCGCTCAGACATGGAGATTCGGGAACTGGAAGACCTTCGCGACCTTGCCGTAGTCGAGGACCTGCAGCGGGAAGTTTGGGGCATGTCGGACCTCGATATCGTCAACCGCCATGTCTTACGCGTCGCGCTCGAGATCGGCGGCGTGCTGCTCGGCGCGTTCGACGGCGGCGCCATGGTCGGCTTTTCGAGCGGCTTTGCCGGGTATCGTAATGGCCATCGCGAGGTCCACTCCGACATGCTGGCGATCAAGGACGGTTACCGCGACCAAGGCGTCGGATACCAGTTGAAGATGGCCCAGCGCGAACGTGTCCTCGCCATGGGCGCCGATCGCATCACCTGGACCTTCGACCCGCTCCGTTCCCGCAACGCCCACTTCAACTTTCGCAAGCTCGGCGTGATCTGCGACGAATACCGCGTGAATTTCTACGGCGAATCGACGTCCAGCTTTCTGCATGCCATCGGAACCGACCGGCTGTGGGTCACCTGGCTCCTCAACCAGCCCAAGCCGTCCGGCGGGGACCAGGCTTTTGTCGAAATTCCCCGTGACATCGACGCGTTGCCCACCGCCGAACAATGGCATTGGCGCGAACGCACCCGCGCCCAGTTCCAGGACCTCATCGCCGCCGGCTACGTCGTGACTGATTATGATGGGAGCACCGGCCGCTACACATTGGAACGGCAAACACTATGACATTCGCACTCTTACTGGCTGCTTCCCTGCTCTCGGCTTCCGCCGACGGCGTCCTCACCGCCTCGTATTCGAAATCCGAAGGCAAGCTCGACGACCTCAACCCCAAGTCCAAATTCTGGGCGAAAACCGAGGTCGCGAGCTTCAACAAAGGTCCGCGCGGCGAACAGCATCCGCACAAACCCACGGAAGTCCGCGTCCGCTGGACCAAGGACAACTTGTGGGTTCTCTACGTCGCGCCTTACGACAAGATGTACCTGAAGCCCGACCCGCAAACCGATCGCGACACCAACAAGCTGTGGGATTGGGACGTCTGCGAGATGTTCATCGGCGCCGACTTCAACAACATCGAACGTTACCGCGAATTCCAGGTGTCGCCGCAGAACGAATGGGTGGACCTGGACATCCGCCGCGACGAAAAAAAGACGCTCATCGAATGGAACTCCGGCTACAAGACCAACGCCAGGATCGACAAGGCGAACAAGGTCTGGTACGGCCTGTTCCGCATTCCGATTTCGTCGATCACTACCGACAAGGTCGCCGCGGGAACCAAGTTCCGTGCCAATTTTTACCGCATTGAGGACGGTCCGCCGAACCGCAAGTTCTTCGCCTGGCGCGAACTCGGCAGCCCGTCGTACCACACGCCCGCCAAGTTCGGAATCCTAGAACTGGTGAAGTAAGAGCGCGGCCGCGCCCAACACGCCGGTGGAATCGGCCACCTGCGAACCGACGATCGGGATTTCCCGCATCAGGAAGTCCCGCGTCCTGGCGTACACCTGTTCGCGCAGCGGAACAAAAATCTGGTCGCCCGCCTGCGCGATCTGCCCGCCGATAATCATCACCTGCGGGTCAAACATCAAGAAAAGCCCCGCCACCGCGCCGGCCAATTTCGAAATCCCCCCGTCGATGATCATCCGCGCCGCCAGGTCGCCAGCGCGCGCATGTTCGAACACCTGCTGGCAGGTGACGTTCGGCGGCATCGAGGTTTTGGCCGCGCGATGCAACACCGCCGCCGCGTCGCTTTCGATCGACCTCGCCGAAAAGATCGTCTCAATGCAACCGCGGTTGCCGCAGATGCACAGTTGCCCGTCGCGTTCCACGGTGTAGTGGCCCAGATGTCCCGCAATACCCGTGGCCCCTCGCAGGATCCTGCCGTCAGACAGAATGCCGCCGCCCACGCCGGTTCCGAGCGTCAGCATCAGCGCGTCGGTGCAGCCCTTTGCCGCGCCCCACACCACTTCCCCCGCCAGCGCCACCCGCGCGTCGTTATCCGCCACAACGCGCGTACCTTCGGGGAAAAACGAGGACAACTTGTGCCCATCGAGGTACCGAATCGGACCCGGCGACGTAATCACTGTCGTGTCCGAAGGATGGATCACGCCTTTGCAACCGATGCCGACTCCGGTCAAATCGCCCACACCGTCCAGAAGACGCGCCGAAACACCTTGCAGCGCCGCCACAAAGGCATCCAGGTTCCCCGGCGTCGCGACTTTCTCCGCGCGAAGCACCGTTCCGCTATCCGAAACAAGACCCGCCTTGATCTGGGTCCCGCCGACATCAATTCCTAGGACTGGCATGTACCTGTTCAGGGTAACTGAATCGTCATCTAAGCAACAGCGATGTTCATATGACATTGAAATGAACACCGCCATTCCTGTATGGTTGGTAAATCGTTGTTCGGATGGGACCATGATGACTCCGGAATCCAGAGTTACGTTGATACTTGAAACGATCCATCGCACGGGCCGTGTTTCGGTGGACAAACTGGCGACCAAACTGCAAACTTCGGCCGCCACCATTCGCCGCGATCTCAGCGAATTGGAACGCCGAGGCCTGCTCAAGCGCGAGCATGGCTCGGCCGTCGCCGTCGAACCGGTCGTGCATGATTCGTTTCGACAGGATTCCTCTTTTCAGGAACAGATCCGCCGCATGGTGGACGAAAAGAAGAAAATCGGCATCGCCGCCGCCCGCCTGATCAAACCGGGGCAAACCATCGCGCTCGCCGCCGGCACCACCACAACCCACATCGCGCGCTCGTTGCCGCCGCTGGAAAAGGTGACGGTAGTAACCAATACGCTGAACATCGCGCTCGAACTCGCGCGCCGCGACGACATCAAAATCTTCGTCACCGGCGGCTTTCTCCACGGCGGATGGTTCTCCCTAGCCGGACCCAACACCCTGGCCGCGATCCGCGAAATGTACTTCGACCAGGTGTTCCTGTCGGTCACCGGGATCCATCCGGAACGCGGCCTCACCGACTCGCATCCCGAAGAAGCGGCGATCAATCGAGTCCTTTTGAAACAGTCCCGCCGCAAGATCGTCGTCGCCGACCACACCAAGTTCTCCATCGTTGCCAACAACTTTATCTGCGGCCTCAAGGACGTGGACCTGATCCTCACCGACACCGGCGCCAGCGAACGCAAACTCGCGCCGTACCGCAAGCTGGGAG
>JAFDVT010000005.1 GCA_018268875.1 Acidobacteriota bacterium | reverse complement strand
AGTTCGCCCATGGGCAAGCCGTGATCCATCGCGATCTGAAGCCGTCGAACATCCTGGTTCGCCCGGACGGCACAGTAAAACTGCTCGACTTCGGCATCGCCAAACATATGGTGGCGGCGGGCGGCAACCCTGACATGACACGAACCGGGTTGCGACTGCTGACGCCTGCTTACGCGTCGCCCGAACAGGTTCGTGGCGAACCGGCATCGGTGCAGATGGACGTGTACTCGCTGGGCGTGATCCTGCATCTGCTTTTGTCGGGACGGCTGCCTTCGGACGAGGAGGAACTGAAGCCGTCGATGATCGTTCGGCGGTCCGGCAGCGCGCTGCTGGAGGCCGCGGAATCCGAATGGGCGGACCTCGACGTGTTGTGTCTGACCGCGATGCACAAAGACGTGCAGAAGCGTTACGCGTCGGTGGAAGCGCTGATCCGCGACATCGACCATTACCTTCGGGCGGAGCCTTTGGAGGCGCGTCCGGATTCGCTCGGGTACCGCGCGGGCAAGTTCCTACAGCGCAACCGCAATGCGGTCATCGCGGCGGGTTCGGCGCTTGTGGCGGTGTCGGCGCTCATCGCGTTCTTCGTGTACCGTCTGGCCGAGGAACGCCACACCGCGCTCGCCGAGGCGGCGCGTACGCAGCGCATTCAATCGTTCATGCGGAACCTGTTCCAGGGCGGCGATGCGGAGGCGGGTCCTGAAAAGGACCTGCGTGTCGAGACGCTGATCGATCGCGGCGTCCACGAGGCTCGCACGTTGGACAAGGATCCGGAAGCGCAAGCGGAGCTGTACCAGACGCTGGGCGACATCTATCACAAGCTCGGCAAACTGGAACAAGCCGAAGCGATGTTGACAGCGGCGATCGAAATGCGGCGATCACCGGACAATGTCGTCGCGTTGGCGATGCTGCGGACCGATCAGGCAAAGATCGACGAGGCCGAAAAGATGGCTCGCGAAGGATTGCAACTGGCGCGAACCTCGCTGCCGGCGGGGCATCCGACGATCGCCTCGGCCACCGATGCGTTGGGCAAGGTTCTGGAAGAAAAAGGCGACTACGACGGCGCGATCCGCGAACTTTCGGAAGCGGTTCGGCTGCGCGCGCCTGGTGGCGACACGGCCGAGCACGCGGGCAGCCTGTACGAATTGGGTAACGCGTATTTTTACGCCGGGCGTTACGAGGAATGCGAGCAGATCAACCAGCGTGTGCTGGCGATGGTTCGCAAAATTTATGGCGAACGGCATCCGCGCGTGTCGGAGGCATTGACGAATCTGGGCGCGATTCAGCAGGACCAGGGCAACTACAAAGAGGCCGAGCGTTACCATCGCGAGGCCCTGGCCTTGGTACGCGGGTTTTACGGCGATCAGCATTACCGCACGGCGGCGAGCCTCACGATGGTTGGTCGCGCATTGGTGTTTCAAAAGCGCGCGCCGGAAGCCGAACCGCTGTTACGGCAGGCGCTCGAAATTCAGGAACACGTGTTTGGTCCAGCGCATCCCCGAGTCGCGTCGGCGTTGAACGAATTGGGGACCGTGCACCTGACGCTCGATCGCCCGGCCGAGGCGCGACCGCATTATGTTCGCATGGCGGAGATTTACAAGGCCGTGTATTCGGGCAAGCATTACCTGATCGGGACGGCGCTGTCGAACATCGGCAGCACGTACATGGCGGAAAAGAATTACCCGACCGCGGAGCCATACTTTCGCGAGGCCGTGGCGATGTTCCGCGAAACGCAGGGCACGGACCACATCAACCTGGGCATCGCGCAGATCAAGCTTGGCCGCACGCTGCTGCGCCAGAACAAGATCGCCGAGGCCGAGCAATCGACCTCCGCGGGCTACGCGATCGTGCAGAAGCAGGTGAATCCGTCGGCCAGTTGGCTGAACTCCGCGCGGGCGGATTTAGAGGCGATTCGGAAACTCAAATAAGGTCGTGACGGCCTTGCTTTTCGAGCATCTTCACAAGGTCGCCGACCTGTTGCGAACGATGCCGGTCGGCGATCAGAATCGCGTCGGCGGTTTCGACGACGACCAGGTCCTTGACGCCTAACAAAGCGATTAGTTTACCCGAGTGCGAATCCACGTAGCTGCCCGAGGAATCGAGCGACAGCACGGGCGTGCGGTTGCTCCTGGCGTGGCTGTGGCCATCCAAAGCGGACAGTTCATACGCCGCGTTGAAACTACCGACGTCGTTCCAGCCGATCGAGTCGGCGGGCAGACCTACGACATCCTTCGCCTTCTCGAGCACCGCGTAGTCGATCGAAATGTTTTCGCAATGCGGGAACACCTCGCCGAGCGCTTTCAAAAAGCCGCGTTGCGTGAATTTGGGCAGACCCGCCAGCAGTGAGGCCGTCTTCGGCAGATGCTGGCGCAGCGCGTTCAACACCACCGATGCTTTCCAGAAAAACATGCCGGAGTTCCAGAAATAATTGCCACCGGCGAGGTACTGTTCGGCCGTCGCGGCATCGGGCTTTTCCTTGAACGCCAGAACCGGGGCAGGCGTCGTCGAACCGGGCGTGACGTCCTTGGGGAACTCGATGTAGCCGTAGCCGGTCTCGGCCCAGCGAGGCTGGATGCCGACGACTGCGATCTTGCCCTGGCTCGCCGCCTTGAACGCGGGCCGGATCATGCGCAGGTAACGGGCGGGCTTCTGGATGACGTGGTCCGCCGGGAACACGCCCATCACGGCGTCCTTGTCGATCGATTCCAGAATCTGCGCGGCAAGACCGATGCACGGCGCGGTGTTGCGCGCGGCGGGTTCGGCGATGATCTGGTTTTTGGGAACTTCCGGAAGCTGCTTGATGATCTCGGCGCGCAGATGGTCGTTGGTGATGATCCAGATGCGTTCCGGCGGCAGGACCGGGCGAAGACGATCGACGGTTTCCTGAATGAGCGAACGTTCGCTGAAAAACGGCAGGACCTGCTTGGCCTTGGCGCGGCGGCTCCGAGGCCAGAAGCGCGTACCTCGCCCGCCGGCCAGAATCAGACCGTAGTTGTGATTCGTTGTAGACATTTAGTGAACGTCGTAGCCGCGAACGAGTTTCAAAGTGCGGTCCCAACGGGTCTTGGTGAAGAAGTTGGTGGCGAGGTCGATGAAGTGGTCGAGACGGAAGTCCACCAGATTCTCGGTGCTGGTCGCGTAGGACCAGAAGATGATGGTGGGCTTGCCGATGATGTTTTCGCGCGGCACCCAGCCCCAGTAACGGGAATCGAGCGAATTGTCGCGGTTATCGCCCATGGCGAAGTAACGGCCTTCGGGCACGACGAGTTCACCGGTGGCCTGATCGACATGCGTCATCATTTCGGTAACGCGCCCCATGTATTCGACGGGGACGTCCTGCGGCGTGTCCGGGAACGTGTCGCGATAGGGAATGGTGAAGTTGTGGATGTGCTGCTTGTAGGGTTCCGTCAGCGGGTGGCCGTTCAGGAACACCTGT
>JAFDVT010000059.1 GCA_018268875.1 Acidobacteriota bacterium | reverse complement strand
TGATAGAGTCCACCGCCGTCGGGCGACGCGGTGATGCTGTCCACAAGCCCGCCGGACGTTTCGACAGCGATGTCGGGCGCCGCGTCGTTCAATCCCTGGCCCGACGTGTCGGTGATCCGGAAATAAATTGACTGCCGTGAACTTCCAACGGCCGGATAAGCCGCTTCGACCAGCAGCGCGATCGACCCCACTTCGTTCGACGCTACGCCGTACCAATACGGAATGCGCAGCTCGATCTCGTTGCGCGTGCCCTTCAACAGCAGGAACCCGTGATGCGAACCCGCCGCCAGTTCCTCGCCGGAGATCGACACCGTGATCGAGGTGGTGGACTTGCCGCCCAGCGTCAGCGTGTCCTGCGATAGCTGCGGCGTTACACCGCTGATCGGGCTCGCCTTGATCGTGAAGGTTTCCGCATCGTCGGAAACGTTCGTTACCGCCAAGGTGCGCTTCCGGTCGCCGGGGTTCTTCGTGCCACCGCCAAAACTCAGCGATACGGGCCATACGGCGGCGGTCGACCGGACCGCGGCATCCAGATTCATCCGTCCGGCACCGGCTTCAAACGGGTACGCCAGGCGGTTGTCCAACGGCGTCAACCGCATCGCCGCCGACGAGTTCACGATCAGCGATTTGTAGTTCTGCTGCGTCAACCCCGGCCGCGACTGTTTGAGCACGGCCACCGCTCCGGCCACGATCGGACTCGAAAAGCTCGTGCCCTGGATAGAACCGAACGTCGGCGACAGCGCATACCCGGCGGTGCTCGCCCAATCCGCGCAGCAACTGATCGGCGAGGCGGTAATCAGGTTGTCGCCAACGGCCACCAGGTCCGGCTTGATGTTCAACGATCCGGGCGAGGGTCCCATGCTGCTGAAGGAGGACAGCGCATCGGGCGTACGATCGGGCGTCGTATTCACGGAGAAGGTATAGCCGTCCCATTCGGCTCGCTTGGCCTTGATCGCCAGTCCTTCGGAGTAGTTCACCCAAACCGCCGGCAACGTGTTCGTACCCTGTGTCATGGAAACGGCGGTGTCGGACGGCGTCGGGTTGTAGATGATGGCCGCAATCGCGCCAGCCGCCTTCGCGTGATCGAGCTTATCGGAAAACGCGCATGTGCCGCGCAGGATGAGGGCGATCGCGCCTTTCATCGAGCCGCCGGGAAAATCGCCGCAGCCCAACGGGTCATTCAGCGACGCCGCATCCACCAGCGGACCCGAAAAGTTCCCCCGGCCCACCGAATTCGAAGCGTTGGTCGCCACAAACGAGCGATCGTCCACCTTCACCTGGCCGGTTTTGCCGATCGTCCGGTTGTTGGACGTCGCGCCGACCGCCACCACGAACTCCGAGCTCGCCGGCCAGCCCCCGGATTGATATCCCGGGCCCTGGTTGGCCATGGAGGACACCAGCACCACGCCCGCATCGGCAATCCGCTGCAACGCCGAGGCGTTCAGGTAGTCCGGCGCAAGCACCGAACCAAAACTCAGATTGATGACGTCCATCCCGTCCTTCACCGCGTCGTCCAGCGCCGCGAGGATCGCCGCCGTCGTCGTGCTTCCCGACGAAGCCGTCAGCCGGTAGACGCCCAGGTACGCCGAGGGAGCCACGCCGGAAATTGGTCCGAACGGACCTTCCATCCGATGTCCCACCGCCGCAAACGCCACTCCCGTTCCATGACCTTCGCCATCGGACGCCGTCCGCAGCAGCGAGGACGAACCCGAGATCAGGTTCTCGTAGCTGCGCATCACGATGACCTTGGAGTTGGTCAACTGCTTATCGCGCTGTTCGTTGGAAATCGCGTATTTCGGGTAGCCGTCCAGGGGCGGCAGCGTGTCGTCGCGAAATCCGGGGTGCAGGACGTCGACGCCCGTGTCGACCACGGCAACCTTAATACCGGCGCCCGCCGAATCCGGCCCGCCCGGGAGGTAGTTCCAGGCGATCGGCACGCCGAGCAGTTCCAGCGCCCGGTCCAGATGCCGCTTGGCGACATACACGGGGTATACGTTCTTCACTCCCGGCAGTTGGCGGAGCTTGGAGGCCTCGGCGTCCGGCATCTCGACAACGATGCCGTTCACCACGGTATCCAACTGCTGGCGCAGTGTACCGCCCGCGTTGCGCAGGGCGCGAATCGACGATTCCTGCTCGTCGCGAATCCTGACGCGAGCCGCTTCAAAGCTGGCGCGATCCGTGCGAAGACGTCCCGCGCGGAACCCTTCGAGCGCCGGAGCACCTTCTAATTCAACAACATACGAATTCGGAACAACCTGCGCTACGGCGAGCGAGGCAACAAGTAAAAAGACGGATAGCAACTGCTTCATGGCTTACCTAAGGAATGAACCCCGGAATTTGGACGCTAGTTTTGATTATCGGCGGTACGGGGAAGATGACAAAGAGGGCGGATGAGGTGAAGTTTTCGGCAAATATTTCTTGACACACTAACACTCATATAATATCCTTGAATCATAGGAGGTTCGCAAACATACCTTATGTCAATGATCCGATTTACCAGCCCCTTCGAGTTCCCTTTCCGTGCCTTCGAGGAGTCCTTCTCCCGGATCCTGCAGGAAAATCAGGCTTCCGCCGCCAATAACGCCGCGGCCAAGCCCTGGAGCCCCTCGGTCGACATCCGCGAAACCGCCAATGAACTGGTGGTGCAGGCCGATCTCCCCGGCGTCAGCGAAAACGACGTCGATCTCCGCATCGAGGACGGCACCCTCATCCTCAAGGGCGAACGCAAGTTCGAAAATGAGTCCAAGGACGAAAAGGGCGGCTACCACCGCATCGAACGCAGCTACGGTTCCTTTGCCCGGTACTTTACGCTGCCCGAAACGGTAGACCCGGAAAAGGTCACGGCCGAATACAAGAACGGTGTCCTCACGGTCACCCTCGCCAAGAAGGAAATCGCCAAACCCAGGCAGATCAAGGTCGCCATCCAGTAAACGGAACGGCCTGTGCCAAAGGCGAGAGCCCCGGAGGGAACGAGACCCCCCGGGGCTTTCGTATTTCTGTACGAATGCCGCAACCAGCGGCCTTCTGCGTGAATCTAAAGGATAGTTAATTAGACTATGAACGGACTCAAAACCGCCCTGCTGCTGGGCTTGCTGAGCAGCATCGTCATTATCGGTGGCAAGGCCGTCGCCGGGACCAGCGGTGTGTACATGGGTCTGGCGCTTGCCGTCGCAATGAATTTCTTCGCCTACTTCTTTTCGGAGAAGATGGCGCTGGCGTCCAACAACGCCCAGCCGCTCACGCCGCAGAGCAATCCGCGGTTGTATGCGCAGATCCATCCCATGGTGCAGCGCCTGTGCCAGCGCATGGGCATCCCGGAACCGAAGCTATGGATCATTCCCGATCCGTCGCCCAACGCGTTTGCCACCGGCCGTAATCCGGAGCATTCGTCGGTGGCCTTCACCGAAGGCCTGTTGCAGTTGATGTCAGAGGAAGAAGTGGAAGGCGTACTCGCCCACGAACTGTCCCACATCAAGCATCGCGACATTCTGATTTCGTCGATCGCGGCCACAGCAGCGGCGGCCATCACCTCCATCGCCCATCTCGGCTACTTCTTCGGTGGCCGTCACGGCGACGACGAGGATGGCGGCAGCCCGCTGGGAGCCATGGCGATGTTGCTGCTGGGTCCGCTGGCTGCTGGCCTGATCCAGATGGCCATTTCGCGTACCCGCGAGTTCTCCGCCGACCGTGGCGCCGCGATCGCCTGCGGAACGCCGAACGGCTTGATCAGCGGTCTGCGGAAGCTGGAAACCTGGTCCCAGCGCATCCCGATGGACGTGAACCCGGCGCAATCGCACATGTTCATCATCAAGCCGTTCAGCGCCGGCGGGTTGGCGAACCTGTTTTCGACCCACCCGGCAACGGCGGATCGCATCGCCGCGCTGCAAGCGGTGCGCCAGTAACGTTTTTTCTTGTGTGTGTAAGGTTGGTTGTTGGGCCGCCCCCGCGAAAGGGCGGCCCTTTCTTTTTTTGAACCGGCTACTTGGTGGTGTAGCCGCCGTTGGCGAGAATCGTCTGGCCGGTGATCCACCAGCCGTCCGTCACCAGGAACAGCACGAGCGGCGCGATATCGCCGATCTCGGTCAGGCCTTTCGGCGTGAACTTGCTCAAGTCGGCGGCGTTGCTGTGGTATTTCACCGCTTCCGGGCTTTCCTGCCCGTAGAAGAACGGCGTATCCATCGGACCCGGCGCCACCGCGGTGACCGAAATTCCACGCGCTCCGAACTCCTTCGACGCGGCGCGCGTAAAGTGTTCCACCGGAGCCTTGCTGCCCGCATACACCGAGTAGTAGCCCGTAAAGGCACCCAGCAACGACGTCAGGATCGTGCAAATCTTGCCGCGATCATTGATCCGCTTGCCCGCCTCCTGCAGAAAGAAGAACGCGGTCTTGGAGTTGATCGCGAAGATCTTGTCGTAGTCTTCTTCGGTGATGTCGGGGATCGGCTTTTTGAGCACCATACCCGTGGTGTTGATCGCAATGTCGACGCCCCCGAATTTTGCCACCGTCGCGTCGAAAATCTCGACGATGCCTTTGTGGTTGGTAAGATCGGCCTGCACGGCGATCGCTTCGCCGCCCGCCGCCTGAATCGCCTTCACCGTCTCCTCGGCGGCCGCCTTGGTGGCGTTGCTGTTGTAGTGCAGAACCACCTTTGCGCCTTCCGCCGCCAGTTGCGTGCTGATCAGGCCGCCGAGATTCTTGGCGCCGCCGGCGACAAGCGCCACTTTCCCTTTGAGTTTTCCAGAATTTGCCATTTGGATACCATTTTGATGTCCAGGGAAGATCGGAGGCTTTCAAAATGTCATCTCCGCTGTTAGATTTTCAGAAACGTGTCGTAGCCTCCATCGAATGGCCGGGGATCGGGTTCACCGTTGCGGAGGAAGACATCTCGAAGGGCGTGACATGGACGATCGCCTCGGCGCCGCGGCACATCGTCATCATGCACCTGGCCGGACCCATCCCAACGCTGCAAACCGAACTGGATGGATGTGGCGCGCGGCTTCCGGACCCGCCGATGGCCGGCGAAGTCTGGCAGGTGCCGCAAGGTTCGAGATATTCCAGCGCCGCGCAGGGCGGGCGCGTGCGCTACGCCGAAATGCACATCGACGCCGCGACCGTCGCCGGCAAGCCCATCTGGATCACCCCACGTGCCGGCTTTTACCACGGCTTCGCGCATCACGGCTTCGAACACCTGGCCGCGTCACTCCGCAGGACCCATCACAGCGACCTGAGCCGGATGGCCGAACGGACGCTCGCACATTCGCTGGCGCTGACACTGCTCGATGGACCCGATCCCGCCGCACGCCGCTTGATCCACCCCCCGACGCCGCACGAAGATCGCCTCAGCGCGAGCGAAGCCGCACGCATCGAGTCCTTTATCGACTCCCACCTCGGGGAACCGCTGCGGCTGGAAACGCTGGCGGCGTCCGTCTCCAGAACGGTCAACGAATTTCTGATCCACTTCCGCCGCTCGTTCGGCGCAACACCGGCGCAATTTGTGATCGAGAGGCGTCTGCGGCGCGCGCGTTACCTGCTGCGTCATTCGCCCCGCAACATTTCTGACATCGCCTACGAAACCGGCTTTTCGAGCCACAGCCATTTGACGAGCGTTTTTCATTCCCGCGTCGGCGTGACGCCCACCGAGTTCCGGCAGGCCTCCAACTCATTGGATCCCGCCGAGGGCCGCCCCAGAAACTGAGTCCGGCCTTATTTCGATGCCTCGCCGGGATGCAGCTTCGCCCATTCCAGGTATTCGGGCACGCTATAAAACATGCGGTGGCGGAACAGCCTCGCGTTGTCTTCCACCGGCGCCGACCAGTTGAAATCCCAGCGGTCGCCGGTGGCTTCCATCCAGTTGGCAAGCTTCTTCCGCATCCGGTCGCGAACCGCCTTCGCCGAAGGTTCCTGCGCGAGGTTGCGCATTTGGTACGGATCTTTTTCGATGTCGTAGAGCACCCACGGCCGGTCGTCGCGGAACGCCGCGTACATGTAGCGTC
>JAFDVT010000599.1 GCA_018268875.1 Acidobacteriota bacterium | reverse complement strand
TGAACGGCCAGAAGATCACCGTGAACGCCGCGGCGATGCTGGGCGAAACCGTCGACCCCATCGTGCAAGGCAAGCCCGCCAGCGTCAAGCCGTATTGGCATATCGAACGCGCCCGCATCCCAGGAACTCGCAAAGTCCCGGTGGAACTCATCGTCAACGGCGTCGCCGTCGCCAGGCAGGACCTCGAAGCCGACGGCACAATCCGAGCGCTCACCTTCAATTACGCCGCGAAGGAGCCGTCCTGGGTCGCGCTGCGCATTCTTGGTTCATCGCACACCAACCCGATCTGGACCGGCGGCGAGGTCCGCGTCAAAGACAGCATCGAATGGTGCATCAAGGCCGTGGAAAAGTGCAAGGAACAGAAGATCGGCCGCGTCAAGCTCGAAGAACAAGGCGAGATGCTGGCCGCTTACGACGCCGCGTTGCGTGAATATCGCAGCCGCGCAAAGTAGCGGACTGATAAACTTTTCTTCAGCTATGCCCCTTCTTCGGACGCTCTTTGCCGCGGCTGTAGCCTCGGCCGCGCTCACCGCGCAGATCAAGCTTGGAATCGTCGGCACCGACACGTCGCACGTCATCGCGTTTACCAAAGTCCTCAACGATCCCACCAGCAAGGACTACATCCCGGGCGTGAAGATCGTGGCCGCATACAAGGGCGGCAGCAGCGACATCGAATCCTCGCGCACCCGCGTCGACAAGTACGCCGCCGAATTGGAAAAGGACTGGAAGATCGAAATCGTTCCGGACATCGACACGCTCTGCCAGAAGGTGGACGCCGTGCTGCTCGAAAGCGTCGACGGCCGCAAACATCTGGAACAGGCAAAGGTCATCATCAAGCACAAAAAGCCGATGTTCATCGACAAACCGCTGGCGGCAACGCTTGAGGACGCGCGCGAAATCGCAAAGCTCGCCAAGGCCGCCGGCGTACCCTGGTTCACCGCCTCTAGCTTGCGTTGGAACAGCATGGTGGAAACGCTCAAAGTTCCCAACACCAACGCCGTGTTCACCTGGGGACCCGGACCCGTCGACAAGTCCCACCACCTGGACCTGGCCTGGTACGGGATCCATCCCATTGAGATGCTCTACGCTTTAATGGGCCCTGGCTGCCAGGAAGTGACGCGTTTTGAAACCGAGTCCGGCGACATCATCACCGGCAAGTGGAAAGACGGCCGCACGGGCACCGTTCGCACGAATCGCCCGTACAGCAACTATGGCGCCGTCGTGTTCACCAAGGACAAGATCCTGCAAAGCGACCCCAACGCCAAGACCAGCTACAACCTGATGCTCAAGGAAATCGTGAACTTCTTCCAGACGCACAAGCTGCCGGTTTCGAACGACGAATCGCTGGAAGTGTTCTCGTTCATGGACGCCGCGCTGCGCAGCAAGCAAGCGGGCGGCAAGCCAATGCCGCTACGATAAGAACCTCACCATCTCTTCATGCTCAATTGGCTTCTTATCTTCGTACCGGTGACGGTGGCGTTGGAGTTCTTATCGCCGCAATCGCACACGCTGATTTTTCTGGCGGCGTGCGCGTCGATCGTTCCTCTCGCGGGCTGGCTGGGCCGTGCCACCGAACACCTGGCGGAACACACCGGCGAAGGCGTCGGCGGCCTGCTGAACGCGACCTTTGGTAACGCGGCCGAATTGATCATCGCCCTCGCAGCCCTGCAAAAAGGCCTGTACGACGTGGTGAAGGCATCGCTCACCGGGTCCATCATCGGGAACCTGCTACTGGTGACTGGCGCCGCGTTCGTCGCCGGCGGAGGCAAGTTCAAAGAACAGCGCTTCAACGCGCAAGCCGCCAGTTCGCAGGCGAGTTTGCTAACTTTGGCTGCGATTTCCATGATCATGCCCGCGGCGTTCCACCACGTCGGCGGACCCGCGGCGCTTGCGAAAGAGGCCGGCTTGAGCCTGGAAATCGCCGTCGTACTGGTGGCCGTGTACGCGCTGCATCTGATCTTTTCGCTCCGCACGCACCGGCAGTTATTTGCGGGCGATTCGGAAGAAGAAGACGGCACCGGCGAGACCGAATCCGCTCCCGCCGGCGAGGAGCCGTGGAGCATCAAAAAGTCCGTCGCCGTGCTTGCCGCGGCAACCGCCATGGTGGCCTGGATGAGCGAAATTCTGGTCGGCTCGGTGGAACACGCCGCGCACGCTTTTGGGATGACCAGCATCTTTGTCGGTGTCATCGTGGTGGCCATTGTCGGCAACGCCGCCGAGCATTCCACCGCGATTATGGTGGCCACCAAGAACCGCATGGACCTCGCCCTGTCCATCGCCATCGGATCTTCCATTCAAATCGCCTTGTTTGTCGCGCCCGTACTGGTTTTCGCAAGCTACCTGATTGGCCCCCGGCCGATGGACCTCGTCTTCACGCCAGCCGAAGTTCTGGCCGTCGTCGTAACCGTCTGGATCACCGGCCAGGTCGTGCAGGACGGCATCTCCAACTGGATTGAAGGCGCGCAGATGCTGGCCGTGTACACAATCCTCGGCCTGGTGTTTTACTTCCTGCCGGAAGCGGCCGGACACGCCGTAACCCCACGTTAGGAGTTGCCATGCAGCGACTGTTCGAATCCCTCAACAACGCGCGAATCTTCGACCTCGCGCAGCCACTGTTCACCGGGATGCCGCACTTCCCGACGCATCCGCCGTTCCTGTATTCGCTGAACAAACTGCATGGCGACTTCGTAACTCCCGGCGGCACCAGTTCGGCGGCGGAGACCATCACCCTCGGCGGCCACACCGGCACGCACATCGATGCGCTCAGCCATTTTTCCTGCGGCGGCGTGATGTACGGCGGCGAACCTCCGCTCCAGTCCTACAGCCATGGCGTCGAACCCCACGGCGTCGACACGATCTCGCCCATCCTGCGCCGCGGCGTGTTGATCGACATCGCGTCACACTTCCGTCTGGACGCGCTGCCGCCGGAATTTGCCATCACGCCGGAACAGATCGAGGAAACGCTGCAGCACCAGCATGTCGACGTACAGCAAGGCGACATCGTGCTGTTTCGCACCGGTTGGGCCAAGTACTGGCGCGATCCGAAAATGTTTGTGACCGGCGGTCAGACGATGCAGCCCACGGGCCCTGGTCCCGAACTCGAAGCGGCCCGTTGGCTGAGCAGCCGCAAGGTCTTCGCCGCCGGTTCGGACACCATTGCGTTTGAGCGCGTACCGGCGACGGATATGCCCGTGCACGTCCATCTGCTGGTCGAAAGCGGCATCCACATTGTGGAATGCCTGAACCTCGAAGAGCTATCCGAGGACCGTGTGTATGAGTTCCTGTTTGTCGCCGCGCCCTTGCGGCTATCGGGCGCCACAGGTTCGCCGATGCGGCCGTTTGCCGTCGTAACCGCGGGCTAGCCTTTAGCGCTGCGACTGCGGCACGATCTTCACTTCAAACAGCTTGGGCCACAGCTTGCCGGTGATGAACAACCGGTCGCCCTTGGCGTCGTACGCGATGCCGTTCAACACATCCGTGCCTTCGAGTTCGGCGCCCTTCAACAAACCGCGCAAATCGATCCATCCCGTCACTTGACCGCTCTTCGGGTCGATGCGCGCGATGCGATCCTGCTGCCAGATGTTGCCCCAGATTTCGCCCTTCACCCATTCCAGTTCGTTGATGTTCATCACCGGGCGGCGGCCTTCTAACACCACCAGGCGGCTCTTTTCCGCGAACGTCGCGGGATCGAGATAACGCAGCACCGGCGAACCGTCACTCAGGATGAGTTGCTTGCCGTCGTGCGTCAAACCCCAGCCTTCCCCACCGTATTTAAAGGTCTTTTTCAACTGAAACGTCGCGCGATCCCACACAAACGCGACCCCGCTTTGCCAGGTCAGCTGAATCAGGTCCGAACCCCAATTCGTCAACCCTTCGCCAAAGTACTGATACTCGTTGTCCTTCTTCTGCAGAACCTTGCCCGTCTCCAGCGCCACCTTGCGAATCGACGACTTGCCGTTCAGCCCCGTGCCCTCGTACAGCACGCCATTCAGATAAATCAGGCCCTGTGTGAACGCATCGTGGTCATGCGGGTACGTTCGAACAACCTTGTAGGAATACGTGGGAGGCGTCATCTGCTGCGCAACCAAAACGCTGGCCGCGACGCAGAACGAAAGAAAGAGTCGGAACACTATTTCGAATGTACTTCAGATCCCGCGAGGCAGGAACCGGAACCGTTCAATCGAAATCTTCGCGCTGTGCACGCGCCGCGGCCATCGCAGGTCGAACCGCACGATCACCTCATCGAACTCCGGCCATTTCAGCGCAGGCGGAATGCGGAACCGCAGCGTTTCGCGCACCGCCGGTTGATCGCCCTTAGTGGACTCCATCACCGGCTCGGACCCGATCCACTGCTGCTTCCACCGGGACTCATGCGTATCGCGAACCAGCAGTTGCATCCACACCGTACCGGGACGCGGGTCGGCATTGCGAACGACAATCTCCACGTCGCGGTAGCCGCGCAGGTCGATCCTGTGGCCGATGTTCTGGCGCGCTTCCATCACCATCGGCGTACCGTCGTTCGAATGGAACCCGTTCTCCACCGGGTCGCCTTCACGTTCGCCCGCGTCCGGCGGAATCGTGATGCGGAACGCCGGATAAAACCAGTACACGCCGTCGAACGGGATCTCGAACGGGTCCACCCGTTGTGGCTTCGCCTGCTGCGTCTTGCCGAACAACCGTTTGGTCACCGCTGGCGGCGGAGGTACCAGCGGCTTGTCCTCGTCCACCGGCGGGCGCAGAACAAAGCCCGACTTGGGATCGCCCCGCACCAGCGTCACCGCGCGCAATCGCCGCGCACTGCTGTTGGAACTGCCTTTGGCCTTGCCCGCCACCGGCGACGCGGAACCCGGTTCGCCGAACCAGGTTTGCAACAAGCTGCCGTCTGGATCTCCGCCAGCCAACAGATAAGGCGTGAAACTGGCGCACGTCAACGCGAACGCTAGCGCTGTATAGGCCAGCGCGCGCAGCGCACCCACCGGGCGAGGCCTTGACGGCGCGAGCCTCCACGTCAGCATCGCGAGCGCCATTCCGGCGAACATCCCCGCATAGCCGAACGCGCCAGCCACGCTGCATACGATGGCCAGGTCGACGCACACCGCGACAACAAACGCGAACAGCATCCCTGAGGTTCGCTCGCCGGGTCTTCGGCAAGCCAGCACGAGCCTCCCGACGACGCCCGCAAACAGCAGCGCGACCACCACCGTCCAGCCCGAGTTGCGATGATGAAACGCCACCAGCGGCGCGATCCAAACCAGCGCCGCGAACAATCGCAACCCCGGCATCGTTTGGACCTCGGTAGCGATCCGCGCCACCTGATACGACAGGATGCCCGCGGCCAGAATCCCCAGCATGTACAGCGCGGCATAACCGATCGCTTCGGGTCCCGTGATGCGTACCTCGCGAGGGACGGGACAGGCGGCCACCGCTGCCACAACAGCCGCCAGCAGGCACGCGAGCAGCGGAATCCATTCCAGAACCGGTGACTCGAACGCGGCATCCGCCAACACCGGCGGCGTCGTGGCATGCGCCGGCGTATCGACCGCCGCGGCAGGCGATAGGTGGTGACCTCGACGGTACTTCACACGCGCGCGAACGGCCTCGACGACGATGGTGGCAACGTCCGCCGCGCCCGGCCGCGTTCCCATGTCTTCCAGCAGCGCCAGGAACTCCTCGCCATACCGGTCCCGCCACGGTTTGGGATACAGACGCAACAACAGCCGTCTCATATCGTGCGTAGCCTCTTGATGCCGGTCTTCACCACCTGGTCGAGCGCCGACAACTGCTCCTGCAATTGTTGGCGGCCGGCCGCGGTGATGCGGTACGGCTGGCGTCGCGAATCGGTAGCCTTCACGGGCTTGATCGCGCCGCGTTCCTCAAGTCTGGTGATCGCGCCGTACAGCGTACCCGCCCCCAGACGTACGCCCGCAAACGTCGCGACGTCTTCCATAATGGCGTAGCCGTGTTTGTCGCCTTCGGCCAGGCTGGCAAGAATCAGGAGCGATGGATCGGACATAGTTAGTACGTGACGCGATATATCGTGCCACGTACTAATGTCAGTGTCAACGGCTATCGTTTAAAGAAGCTCGACGCCGAATTCTTCCACTTATCCACTTGCGAAACCTCAGGCTCGGCCGCCGCCGGCTGCTTCGTCCCGCACTTGGGACAGAACTTCGTGTTGCCGGGCAGTTCCGCGCCGCAACCCACGCAACCGGCGACGACCGCAATCCCGCCCTCGGCCGTCACCGCGCGGCCGCATTCCGGACAGAACGACAGCTTGGTGTTCACCAGCGTGCCGCACGCGCACTTCACCCGCGCGCCGCCTTCGTGCAGACCCAGGGCATCGCGTTTGTAATTGCCCGCCAGGATGCTCGCGTACTCTTCGCCCGCCGCCCATTCCTTCAGCGCCTTCAGCCGAATCGGGATGAACGGATGCGTATTCGACGCGTTTTCGAGGATCGACACCAGCAGCACCAGCTTGTTCACCGCTTTGTGCGCTTCCACCTGCGCGATCGTCTCGTCCAGGCTCACCTCATCTTCGTACCCCGTCACCTTGCCCGCCAGCTTGGCCAGCGCCCGCAGACTCGGGTCGATGTTCTGCACGCACAGCAGCGCCGCCCGGTCGCAGGTGAACTCCGCCCGCCGGTACCATTCCCAATACGCGATCAACAGCGGGATGCGCAACAGGCTGACACCAGGAATCGGGATCGCCGATGCCAGAATGTCCCAGTACCGGATGAGGATGTCGCCCAACTGCCGGTACAGGCCGTGCGCCGCCTTGATGTGTCCGATCTCATGTCCGATCACGAACGACAGTTCATCGACGGTCAGCGCTTCCACAAGCCCGCTGTGCAGTACGATACACGTCCGCCGTTGCCCGGCCGTATACGCGTTCATCACCGGGTTGGTCGTCAGGTACAGCTCCGGCATCGGGCAGGACAGAATTTCACAGCACCGCGCCGTCAGCGCGTGCAACGATGGGTAGTTTTTTTCGTTGGCACGCACCATCTGTTCGTTATTGTTCAGATACGTGATCTGTTCGGTGAAGTTTTCCTGCAGCCAGGTGAGCAACGGACCCGCGCCGGGCACCGCCTTGAGCGCCGCCAGCGCCTCTTCGTCACCGGGATATGTAAAAGTCTGGTAAGAAATTTCGGGCAGCAGGACCTGGGTAGGAGCGTAAACCTGGGCGCCGGGATGCTTTAACTGTGGCATGTGGACTCACCTCTATAGCGGATTCCGTGACCAAAACCGCTCACGTAATGAACAAGATAGCCTTTTGCCCAATGACGTTTCAGTGACATCGCCCGGCGGCCGCGTTTGGTACCCTGTGTCCCTGATCGCCTAGGTGGACGCCGGTACCCGGTACCCCAGTGTTTTGTAACCTTTATGCCTAAGGACTCGCCGATTCTTACAATGGACGCCGGATCGTCTTCCAAGAGACTACAGAGCATCGTACTCTGCACATTACTGGGCCTGACCCTCATTTTTGCCGCCTGCAAACAAGGGGAAACGGCGGGCGCCGAAGGTGGCGCGGGCAAAGGGGGCGGAGGCGGAAAAGCCGGTGGCAAGAAAGGCGGCGACGTTCCCGTGACGGTGGCCAAAGCGGCTTCCCGCAACGTTCCCACCGAACTCGAAATCATCGGAAATGTCGAAGCGTCCAGCACCGTTCTGATCAAGCCGCAAATCAGCGGCGAACTCACCCGCGTGATGTTCCAGGAAGGCGACTACGTCACCAAGGGACAGCCGCTGTTTGAAATCGACAAGCGCAGTCTCGAAGCGCAACTCGCCCAGGCCAACGCCAATATGGCCCGCAGTCAGGCGCTGGTGCGCCAGGCCGAAGCGAACGTCGCCAAAAGCCAGGCCACGCTCAACTATGCGGACGATCAGGCCAAGCGTTACGGCCAACTGGCCAAGGAAGGCGTGATGTCCAAGGAACAGGCCGAACAGGCTCGTTCCACCGCCCAGGCGCAGTCGGAAACCGTGGCCGCCGACAAGGCCGCCATCGAAAGCGCCAAGGCCGACATCGCCGCGCAAAAAGCCGCCATCGACACGTTGCGCGTCCAGATGAGCTTTGCCACCATCAAGTCCCCGATCACCGGCCGCACCGGCAGCCTGCTGGTGAAACAGGGCAACATCGTTTCGGCCAACAACACCGACCTGGTGCAGATCAATCAGGTACAGCCCGTGTTTGTGGCGTTCTCGGTGCCGGAACTTCGCTTGCGCGCTATCCAGGCCCGCTACGGCCGCGCCGCGATCCCGGTCATCGCCACCCCGCAGGACCGCGAAGACGTCGCCCACGGCACGCTTACCTTTTTCGACAACACCGTCGACCCCACCACCGGCACCATCCGCCTGCGCGGCACCTTCCCCAACCCTGACCGCAAGCTGTGGCCCGGCGAATTCCTTCGCGTACGCCTGCAGTTGGGTTCGGAGGACAACGCCGTCGTCGTTCCCAATCAGGCCGTGCAAACCGGACAGGACGGGCAGTTCATCTTCGTGGTGAAGGAGGACCGGTCGGTGGAAACCCGGCCCATCACCACCGGCCAGCGCACCGGCGACGACATCGTGATCGAATCCGGCTTGCGTCCCGGCGAGACCATCGTTACCGAAGGCCAGTTGCGCTTGAGCGCCGGCATGAAAGTCAGCATTCGCGATCCTCGCAATCCTGGCGGAGGCGGCGCGGCGGGCGGCAAAAACGGACGAGGCAAAAAGCAGAATCCGTCCGCATCCGGCGAGGCGGGCGAAAGTGGCGGTGCTGGCGCAGCCCCTGCGGCCGGCGATCCGCAACAACCACAACAACCGCGGCAGCAGCAAGACCAACAGCAACCGCGGCAACGCCGCGGCGGCAAGCAGCAGGCGCAACCTCCAACCGAATAGCCGACCCTGTTTCCGGAGCGCATCCGTATGAACTTTTCCGAGATCTTCATCCGGCGTCCTGTAGCCACCATCCTGTTGATGGCCGGCATCGCCATGATCGGAATCCTGGCCTATTGGGCGCTCCCGGTGAGCGACCTTCCCACGGTCGACTTTCCGACGCTTTCGGTATTCGCCAGCCTCCCCGGCGCCGACCCCGGCACCATGGCCGCTACCGTCGCCACGCCGCTCGAACGCCAGTTCACCACCATTGCCGGTATCGACTCGATGACCTCCACCTCATCGCTCGGCTCCAGCAACGTCACCATGCAGTTCGACCTCGACCGCCAGATCGACGGCGCGGCGGTAGACGTACAGACGGCCATCAGCGCGGCCATGCCGCTCCTGCCTCCGGGCATGCCGTCAGCCCCGTCGTTCCGCAAGCAGAACCCCTCCGACGGCCCTATTCTGATGATGGCGCTCACCTCGCCCACCGCGCCTATCTGGGAGGTCAACGAATTCGCCGACCGCACGCTCGGCCAGCGTATTTCGATGATCAACGGCGTCGCGCAGGTACAGGTGATGGGCGCCCAGAAGTACGCCGTGCGCGTCGAGGTGGACCCCGAAAAGCTCGCCGTCCGCAAGATCGGCCTCAACGAGGTCGCCCAGGCCATCCGCAACTGGAATTCGAATGTCCCCACCGGCACGCTATGGGGCAATAAGACGGCCTACAGCATCGAATCCAACGGCTCGCTGCAAAAGGCCGCCGACTATAAAGATGTCGTGGTCGCCTGGCGCAATGGAGCGCCCGTCCGGCTGGATGAAGTGGCCACCGTTCGCGACGGCAGCGAGGACGAGCGGACCATAGCCTGGACTTACCACGGCGACAAGGGCGGCCGCGCCATCAACCTCATGGTGATGCGCCAGCCCGGCAGCAACGTCATCGAAGTCAACAACGCGATCAAAAAGGTGATGCCGCAGTTGCAGGCCCTGCTGCCGCCCAACATCAACCTCGAAATCCGCAGCGACCGTTCGAAGAACATCCGCGAAGCCTTTGAAGACGTCAAGCTCACGCTGTACATCACGCTGGGCCTGGTCATCATGGTGATCGCGCTGTTCCTGCGCAAAGCCTCCGCCACCATCATCCCCGCGCTCGCCCTGCCGTTTTCCCTGGTCGGAACGTTTGCCGTCATGTGGCTGCTCGACTACTCGCTCGACAACCTTTCCATGATGGCCATCATCCTGTGCGTCGGCTTCGTCGTCGACGACGCCATCGTGATGCTCGAAAACATCGTGCGCCACATGGAAATGGGCGAAGGCCCCATGGAGGCCGCGCTCAAAGGTTCCAAGGAAATCTGGTTCACCATCATCTCGATGACGGTGTCGCTCGCCGCCGTTTTCATCCCGATTTTGTTTATGGGCGGCATCCTCGGCCGCCTCTTCCGTGAATTCGCCGTCACCATCTGCGTCGCGGTCCTCATTTCCGGCTTCGTATCCGTTACGTTGACGCCGATGCTATGCAGCCGCCTGTTGCGGAGCGATCCCGAAAACCACCGCCCCAACCCGGTTTCACGCGGCATCGAATGGTTCCTCGGCTGGATCACGCGCTGGTACGAAATCTCGCTGAGCTGGGTGTTGAACCACCGCCCCGTGATGCTTCTGGTGTTCTTCGCGGTCATCGGGTTAACCGGATGGCTCTACGTCGCCGTACCCAAGGGTTTCATCCCCGAAACCGACGCCGACCAGATCCACGGCAGCACCGAAATGCAGCAGGGCACGTCATACGAACAGATGCGCATCCTGCAGCAGCGCGTCACCGACATCCTGCGCCGCGACCCCGACATCGAAGGCATGATGTCCAGCGTCGGCGGAGGCTTCAATTCCTCCAACGGCGGCCGCTTCTTTATTCAGTTGAAGCCGCGCGCCGAGCGCAAGGCTTCCGCGCAGGAAATCGTCGCGCGCCTCCGGCCACGCGTCGCCGGAATCCCCGGCGTACGCACGGTGTTGAGCCTGCCGCCGGCCATCCGCATCGGCGGGCGAGGTTCGCGCAGTTCCTACGAACTCACCCTGCAGAGCGTCGACACCAACCTCTTATACGCGCAGGCGGCCAAGCTCGAACGCGAAGTCGCCAAGCTGCCATCGATCCTGGACGTGAATAGCGATGCCCAGATGCGCGCCCCGCGCGTCCGCATCGACGTCGATCGAGACAAAGCGGCGATTTACGGCCTGAATGTGCAGGAAATCCAGCAGGCGCTCTACAACGGCTACGGCTCCAGCATTGCCTCCACCATCTACGCGCCCACTAACCAGTTCCGCGTGATCCTCGAAGTGCAGCCCAAGTATTCGTCCTACGCGGACATGCTGTCGAAAATCTATCTGAAGGGCGCCAACAATGTCATGGTGCCGCTCGACGCCGTAACCAAGCGTGTGGAAGACGTCGGCCCCCAGACCATCGCGCACACCGGACAGTTGCCGTCGGTCACGATTTCGTTCAACCTCAAGCCGGGCGTCGCGCTCAGCACCGCCGTTGCCGAAGTACAGGCGCTTGCCGACGAGATGCTGCCCGCCGCTATCACCACGCGGTTTACCGGCAGCGCCAAGGTGTTCCAGGATTCCACCAAGAACCTGGGCATTCTCCTGGTGGTCGCGATCCTCGTCGTCTACATCGTACTGGGCGTGTTGTATGAAAGCCTGATCCACCCGCTCACCATTCTGTCGGGACTGCCGTCCGCCGCCTTCGGCGCGCTGTTGACGCTGCTTGTCTTCGACATGGAACTCAATATTTACGCCTTCGTGGGTTTGATCCTGCTCATCGGACTGGTCAAGAAAAACGCGATCATGCAAATTGACTTCGCGCTCGAACGCCAGCGCCATGGCAGTGAACCTCGCAAGGCGATTTACGAAGGCTGCCTCGCCCGCTTCCGTCCCATCATGATGACCACCATGGCCGCGCTGCTCGGCACCCTGCCGATCGCCACCGGCTACGGCGCGGGAGGCGAAGCGCGCAAGCCTCTTGGCATGGCCGTCATCGGTGGATTGCTGTTTTCGCAGGCCATCACCCTCTATCTCACGCCTGTCGTTTACACCTACCTGGACGGGTTTGCCGCGCGCTTCAGCCGCGCCAAAAACAAGAGCGAAAAGGAACATAACGTGCCGCCAGTCGAACAGATGCCGCTTCCGGCCGGGAGCCGCTAAGCCGGCGAAAGGCACGGCGAAAAGGAAGAGATGAACTTTTCGAAGATATTTATTGAACGTCCGATCGCCACGGCTTTGCTGATGGTGGCCATCGCCCTATTTGGCATCATCGCCTACCAGCAACTCCCGGTCAGCGATCTCCCGAACGTCGACTTGCCGACCCTGCTGGTCACCGCGTCGCTACCCGGCGCAAGCCCGGAAACCATGGCCTCCGCCGTGGCCACGCCGCTCGAAAACAACTTCGCCATGATCGCCGGCCTGTCTTCCATGACATCGGTGAACACACTGGGCTCCACACAGGTGACGCTCGAATTCGACCTCAGCCGCAACCTCGACGGCGCCGCTGTGGACGTACAGGCGGCCGTCACACAGGCCTCGCGCCTGCTGCCTCCCGGCATGCCCACGCCGCCGACCTTCACCAAGGTGAACCCGGCCGACCAGCCCATTTTGTACCTCGCGTTGAGTTCCGCCACGCTGCCGTTATACACGCTCAACGAGTACGCCGAAACGCGCGTCGCACAGCGCATCTCGCAGGTCACCGGCGTCGCCCAGGTGCAGATAATGGGCGCCCAGCGCTACGCCGTACACGCGCAAATGGACCCCTACGCGATGGCCTCGAAACAGATCGGCATCAACGAAGTGGAATCCGCGCTGGCCGCCTGGAACGTCAACCTGCCCACCGGCACCATCAACGGACCCAAGCGCGCCTTCACCCTGCAGGCCAGCGGACAGCTCTTCAGCGCGGACGGCTACAAGGACATCATCGTCGCCTACCGCCAGGGCAACCCCGTTCGCCTCGGCGAACTCGGCCGCCTGGTCGACAGCGTCGAAGACGAACGCACCGCGTCCTGGTTCTGCCAGGAGGAAGGCTGCAAGCGCGCCATCGTACTCGGTATCCAGCGTCAGCCCGGCACCAACACCATGGCGGTTGCGGACGGCATCAAAAAGCTCCTGCCCACCTTCAAGACCGACCTGCCCCCGTCCGTCCAGATGCAGATGTTTTACGACCGTTCGGACACCATCCGCGAATCGTACAACGACGTCAAGTTCACCATGGTGCTGACCCTGGCCCTGATCGTCGGCGTCATCTTCGTCTTCCTGCGCAACTTCTCGGCCACCCTGATCCCGTCGCTGGCGCTGCCCTTCTCGATCATCGGTACGTTCGCCGTGATGTACCTGTGCAACTACTCGCTCGACAACCTTTCGATGATGGCTCTGATCCTCGCCATCGGCTTCGTCGTGGACGACGCGATCGTGATGCTCGAAAACATCGTTCGCCACCTCGAAATGGGCAAACCGGCCATGCAGGCGGCCTTTGACGGGTCCAAGGAAATCGGCTTCACCATCGTTTCGATGACCCTGTCGCTCGCCGCCGTATTCATCCCCGTGCTGTTCATGGGCGGCGTCCT
>JAFDVT010000598.1 GCA_018268875.1 Acidobacteriota bacterium | reverse complement strand
GTTTCCTGGCGGGCTTAGCGATCCCGCTCCTGTGGTTCATCGGCCTGTGGCGTCAGTGGCTGCGCCGGCGTAGCCAAACGACTTGAACTCAGCGCGGATCTTGTCCGCCGGATGCGCACCCGGCGCCGCGTCGTCGCGTGGTCAAGCGTCAGTCGCAACCCGATGGTCCGTTGGACGATCGGAAGGTGGCGCCGATGGCGGCGTCGCCAAGCGACCCGAACCTAGAGAACAGGCACGGGCGGCAAACCAAATGCCGTTTCCTGCCCGCTCAATTCCGCTCGAGTTTTGTAGGTGATCGCGTGAATCCCAAGCGCCTCAGCCGCTCGGATGTTGTGCAGCTTGTCGTCCAGAAACAGAGTTTCCTCGCCGCGCAGACCAAGATCCGCAAGGCAGCTCTGATAAATCCCGGGTTCTGGCTTCGCCGACCGGACCTCGTACGACAGCGTCACGACGTCGAACTGCGTGAAAAGATCCGAATGCTGCCGGAGGTGCAGCCCAAGCGACTCGGGCATGTTCGACAAGATCGCTGTCTTGTACCCGGCGCGCCGCAACTCGCGGTTCCAATCGAGCATCGGCTCGTCCAGCGTCAGCCAAAATTGAACGTCGCTCGCATTAAAATGCGCAATCTGCTCGTCCGTATAGCTCTTTCCGGCGGAATCGGCGATGTTCTTCCAATAGGAAGCTCCATCCAGGTCGCCACGATCATAGGCCAACCGGTATTGCCAAAAATAAGTTAGAAAATCTTCCGTGGAAAGACCGCAGGATTCAGCCAGCTGCCGCGTCTGTTCCGCTTCGGGGAGTTTGCAGATCACGCCCCCGTAATCGAGGATTACTGCTTTGACGGATTCGGACATTCGTTCGTTGAGGAGGATTAGGTCTTGGTGTTGTTCGGGGTGCTACCGCTGCCATCGGCCAATTGCGCCTCGCGCCGCGTGCGAATCTCGCGCACCGCGTAGATTCTGCGCCCCTGGCTTTCGAAATACGTTCGCATCAGCAGTTCCCCAAGCAGGCCGGAGGTGAACATCATCAACCCCGCCAACAGCAGCAAACCACCCGCGAACATCAGCGGACCATGCACTTCGATAATGTCCATGCCGCCAATTTTCCGAACCAACAGATAGCTGAGGATCAATCCGCCCAACGCGATCCCGCCAAGGCCAAGCGCGCCGAAAAAGTGCATCGGCCGTGTCATGTACTTGAGCAGGAACCGGATGGTGAGGATATCGAAAAACACCCGGAACGTACGGCTCAGCCCGTAATGCGACCCCCCGGCAATGCGCGGCGTATTGCGGATCGGCACTTCCGCGACCTTCGCGCCATACTGGCTTGCCAGCGCCGGGATAAACCGGTGCAACTCGCCATACAGGTTGACGTCTTTCAGGATTTCCGCCCGGTACGCCTTGAACGTCGTCCCAAAATCCCGAAGTTCGACGCCCGAAACCTTGGCCATCAGCCAATTGGCGATGCGCGACGGCACTTTCCGGGTCACCGCATTGTCGAGCCGGTTTTTCCGCCACCCGCTCGCGATGTCGTAGCCTTCGTTGATCTTCTCGAGCAAGGCCGGAATGTCTTCCGGATCATGCTGCAGATCGCCGTCGAGTGAAATGACGACGTTTCCCTGCGCCTCGTCAAACCCGGCCGACAGCGCCGCCGTTTGGCCGAAATTGCGCCGCAACCGGATAATTTTCAACCGGCCGTCGGTCTCGCAAAGGTTCGACAAAAGCTCAAAACTTCGATCTGTCGAAGCGTCGTCCACAAAAATAATCTCGTACGGTTTTTTCAGCTTCTCAAGCACGGACGTCAGCTTGTCGTAAAGCTTCAAAATCGCGGGTTCTTCGTTGTGGATAGGGATTACGACCGAGAGCATGTAAGGTACTACCTCAAGTGTACCGTGTAACAAACCGCAATTCGTCGCTCTCTAACGCATGAGAGGAGGGACAAGATCCCAATGGCCGCATGCGAGGTTTGTGGAAATGAATACGACAAGAGTTTCCAGGTGATTCGGGGAGGCGAGTCCCACACCTTTGACAGTTTCGAATGCGCGATTCACGCATTGGCGCCCCGCTGCGGCCATTGCGGATGCCGCATTATCGGACACGGGATCGAGGTGGAGGATTCGTTTTTCTGCTGTGCGAACTGCGCCCGCCACATGGGCGCAACAGGGATAAAGGACCGCGCGTAGCGCAAAGAGGACGTCCAAACGAACGGCCAAATCGGCGCAGTCATCGCGCCACCGCTTTACCGCCGCTGTTCGCGCGCCAGTGCGAGCATTCGCGCGTTGTACGCTTCATCCGCCAACAGTTGCAGTTCCTTGTGAAACTCCGTATTCCATTCGATCAAAGCCTTTTGACGCAACTTGTCGAGTAATTGCACCCCCTGTCTCTCCTTGAGCACTAGCTGAAACTGCTCCGCAATCTGGCGTTCGAGATTCTCCTTTTCCGCCGTCAAACGAATCATCTCCCGTGCGGCAAACACCTGGAACTCGTGCAGGTACGCCAGTTGGGTCCCCGAAATCCGCGTGTTTTCCGACACCGCCCGCCGCTCGCGCGCCGCCGCCTCATCCAACTGCTCCATCTCCCGCTTGAGCCGCGCGTCTTCACTCACCAGCGTCCGGTAACGGTTTTCTTCGCTCTCCAATTTGGCCGACCGCCACCGTGCCACCGCCTCCAGACGGAACTGAAACTTTTTCACAGAATCCCAGCCAACTGCTCCATGCGGGCCGAGGTTTCCCCGTAGCTCGACACCTCATGCGAACCCTGTCGAAGGAATTCGTTCATCTGCTGGCGCGCGCGCAACGCCGAGTCGAGTTTCGGATTCGAACCGGATACATACGCGCCAAGGTTGATCAAATCCTCCGACTGGCGGAACACCATCAGCGCTTCCCGAATCTTGCGCGAAGCCGTCTGTTCGGCCGGATTCATCAGTCGCGACGCCAGCCTGCTGACCGAATGCAATATGTCGATCGCCGGGTAGTGTCCCGCCGCGCCGAGATCCCGCGACAGGATCAGGTGACCGTCCAAGATGCCTCGCACCGCGTCGCAGATTGGTTCGTTGAAGTCATCGCCTTCCACCAACACCGTGAACAGCCCGGTAATCGAACCTTTGCGGAAGCGGCCTGCTCGCTCGCAAATCTTGGGCAAAAGTGCAAAGACCGATGGAGTGTATCCTTTCTGGCTGGGCGGTTCGCCCGCCGTCAGGCCGATTTCCCGTTGCGCCATCGCAAGACGCGTCACCGAGTCCATGATGAACAGAACGTCTTTGCCCTGGTCGCGGAAATATTCGGAGATCGAAAGTGCAACTTGCGCGGCACGAATCCGGAGAGGCGCGGGTTGGTCGGAAGTCGCCACCACGACAACGGACTTCGCAAGCCCTTCGGGGCTCAATTCCTTTTCGAGGAAATCACGAACTTCCCGGTTCCGTTCGCCGATCATTGCGATCACCGTGACATCGGCTTCATTCTGGCGGGCCAACGCGGCGAGCAGCGTACTCTTTCCGACCCCGCTACCGCCAAAAATCCCCATGCGCTGTCCTCTTCCCAAGGGAAGCAGGCTGTCGATGGCGCGAACGCCCACCGTCAGGCGATCCTCGATCGGTTCGCGCTCCAGCGGACCGGGCGTCGGACGGTCCAGTGCGTACTTTTCGATCGCGGCAATCGGTGGACCACCGTCCATCGGGTTGCCAAAACCGTCCAGAATACGTCCCAGCAGCCCAGCTCCCACCCGGATATGCGACTCATCGGCACTCGACACGACGGTGTCGCCCAGCCGGATCCCAGATGGCTCTTCCAAAGGCATCGACAGGACGTTCCCGTCGCGAAAGCCGATGACTTGCGTCCGAATCGTCTTTGCGTCCGCCGTGTGAATATGGCACATTGCGCCAACCGCGCTGGCCGGCCCGAGCGACTCAACAAGCAGTCCCGCGACCTGCGAGACACGCCCCGTGACCACGAGGGGGTCGATGCGATCCAGCACCGGGAAAAATCGGCTAAGGCTAACTTCCTGCGTTCCCATGGGCAGCATACCGGTCAATTGCATCCACAAGTCCTCGTTCGATTTCTTTGAGTTGCGTATCTACCGAGACGTCCAGAACACCCTGCGCGCTGTCCACGAGCAGCGAACCTCTGGGAAGACTGGGCTCCGGGCGTATTGCGACCTCCTCCGGCACACCCAACACACGAAGATGCTGACCGAGAGCGGCCGCGTCAGCGGCCGACACGCGAAACACCAGCACGTCGCGAACATTGATTCGCTCGAGAGCCACTCGCACTAAACCATGCAGCGCGTCTGTGTCCACAACCAGTTCCCGTCGAATGACCTTTCTCGCAATCGCAAGCGAAAGCCGAATGGCGTCTTCCTCGACCTCGCGTCGAAGCCGCGGCCGCATCTGGGCGAGATCGGCAATGCAAGCAGCCATGCGTTGCTGCGCGTCCGACCACTGCGCGGCATCGGCGTTCGCAGCCTGCTGCCGGCCTTCCGCCACCCCCGCTTGCCGCTCATCCCGCAATCGGTTGGTCAGGCGTCGAACTTCCAACTCCAGTTCATCGACACGCTGCTTGTACATGCCGGCCTCACCCTGCCCGGCCGCCGGAGTCATCGGTTGCAATCGGCCAATATCGTTCGGTTCGACATCGGCCGGAATGCCAACATCCTCCCAAGGCAACGGCTCCACACGCGTATTGTGCGGCAGCACCTTACTCGACATATTGATCTCCGCCTCCGCCCTTCAGGCTGATCACACCCTCGGCTTCGAGTTGGCGGACGATGGCAATAATCTGTTGCTGTGCGGTTTCAACCTCTCGAATCTTGATCGGGCCTAGCGAATCCATGTCTTCCCGCAACATCTCGGACCCGCGTTGCGACATCGACGACAGGATGTGGTTGCGAAGTTGCTCGCTCGTACCCTTGAGCGCAATCGTAAGCACCTTCCGGTCGACACGCTGCAAGAGTTCCTTCACCGCGTTCTGATCCATTAGCAGCAGGTCTTCGAACACGAACATGAGTTGGCGAATCGTTTCCACCAGTTTCGGATCGGACTGTTCGATCGTGTCGAGAATCTCGCGGCTGGTGTTGGAGTCAAGGCAATTGCACATCTCCGCAACCGCGTTGACACCTCCGTAGTTCTCGCGGCTCACGTCGCCGAGATTTTTGAGCTTGTTCGCGATGACACCGGCAATCTTTGTGATGATTTCCGGCGAAATCTGATCGAGGCTGGCCATACGAAGCGCAACCTCGCCGCGCATTTCCGGCGGCAGCGAAAACAAGAGATCTGCGGCCTGCGCGGAGCTCAAGTGTGACAACACCAACGCAATTGTTTGCGGATGTTCCGAATGAATGAATTTCGCCAACTGTTGCGGATCCACTTTTCGCAGCGCGTCGAAACTCGCCGATTCCGCGCCCAAGGTCTTGATGAGCCGGTCCAGCATCTTTTTGGCCGAATCCGGTCCAAACGCGCCCACGAGAACCCGTTTGGCATAGTCGATGCCGCCCTTGCGGACATAGTCGCCCGCAACGGACATCTGGTAGAACTCTTCGAGGATCGCTTCCGCTTGCGCCGTCGTGATCGCCGAAAGCTTCGCGATTTCACGGCTGATGAGTTGGACCTCGTCTTCTTCGAGGTTTCTCAGGAGGCTCGCACTACCTTCTTCGCCCAGCAGCACCATTAGAATGGCCGCTTTGCGAAGTCCCGTCATCTTCTCGTCGGCTTTCTCGAGTTCCGGCATTCTAACGGGTCTCCTCGTTCAACCATGTGCGTACAATTTGCGCCATCGAATCGGAATGACTCTTGCTCTCCTGCGCAATGTGCTTGGTGAGGACCTGCGCTTTCTTGCTGGTGTGAACCGGCAATCGTAGTCCGCCCAGAATCTCCTTCGATTGACGCGCCTCGATCAGTGCCGCCTCTTCGTCGCTTTCCGGTTCGGTCCCGGATGGATCTCCGGCCGATCCCGACTGCAATTGTTTGGAGCCTTCTCCCTCGCCCAGAGCGGCTGCCGTCGCGACTGCAATCTTGCGTTTGCGACGTTTGTAGAACCAGAAACCACCGCCAGAGGCGAGCAACAACAACACGCCCGCCGCCCCGCCAATCGCGATCAGCTTGTCTTTTGTGAGCCCCATCCAAAGCACGTCCTTGGCAGGGGTAGCGGAAGGGGCCGGAGCGGCGGGAACCAACCCCGGTGGCGGTTCCGCGGCCAAGGTCAAGTCAAACGGCAGAGTCTGTACGACAACGCTATCGCCGCGCTTGGCGTCAATTCCGGCGATACCCGAAATCAGATCGCGAATCGAGTTCATCTGCTCAGCACTGATCGGAGTCAGAACCTTCTTTGCCTTGCCCTTCTCCACTTCCCAACGCAACTGGTGGTCCAGCACGACCGCAATCGAAAGGCGTTGGATCGATCCTTGCGGGAGCTTCGTCTTCCGGACGACACGGCTGTTTTGGTACGTCGTATTCTCAGTTTTTCTGGACAGTGGCCCGGCAGCCGACGCCGCGCGCGTTGCGGGCCGCGGCAGATTTGAGGCAGTACCCGGCTGTCCGCCGGTCGAATTCATGGCCGCGATCTCTTCGCTCTTTTGAGAATTCGAGACCACTGATTTTTCCGGATCGAACGTCTCCTCGCTCTGTTCGCCGGAAGTGAAATCGCACTCAACCGAAACGCCGGTGCGGTATTTTTGCGCACCCACAAGAGGCTCAAGCGTCGCGTTGATCTTTTCGAGTAGATCTTTTTCGATCTTCTGGCGATAGGCAAGCGAGCGGTCGGCAACTTCTGATTCTTCGGATGCCGGCGCCTGTTCCGTCCCTCGCAGCAACTTGCCAGATCCGTCAACAACCGAGACGCCGCTCGGTTCCAGGCCCTGCACCGCCGCGGACAAGAGGTGCGCGATGGCATCGACGTTCGGAGGCGTTAACTTTGCGCCCGCCTTGAGCTTCAGCACGACGCTCGCTTTGGCCGGCTGCTTTGCGTCGGTGAACACCGAATCCTTAGCCGGCGTGATGTGGACGCGGGCAGATTCGACACCGTTAATCGTCAGGATGGAACGTTCCGTCTCGCCTTCAATCGCGCGACGGTAGTTCACTTGTTCGGCAAAATCGGTGATCCCGAAATTGGTCTTGTCGAACAACTCAAATCCGATTCGACCGGTCTTTGGGACGCCGGCCGTAGCCATCTGCAAGCGCAGTTCCGGGATGCGGGGCGCGGGCACAAGTATCTCGGAACCATTGCTGGACAATCGATACTCGACCCCGCCTTCCTTCAACTTGGCCACGACTACACCGGCATCTTCCGACGAGAGTCCGGTGAAGAGCGGTTGGAATCCTCTTTCGTGATTCCACCGGTTGAGAAAGACGATGCCGGTGACTACCAGAACGGTGGCGACGGCAATGGCGATGCGTTGCCGGACCGTCAGGGATCGAAAAACGGCTGAAATCTGCGCGAGCATTTTGTGGGGGGATTAGAGACAGTTGTAGACAAAGGCCTACATCTGCATTCTCATGATCTCCTGATAGGCTTGCACTACCTTGTTGCGAACCTGAAGGAACATCTCCATCGACAGTTCGGCTTTTTGCGCCTTCAGCGCGACTTGGTGAAGGTCAACTCCATCTCCGGCAAGAAGACTCGCCGTTGCCTGATGGGCCTCGTTGCCCGCCTGCTGCACTTCCTGAATCGTGGTCGCAAGGATCGACCCGAACGACGTCTCTTGACGATCCTGTACGCTCGGTTTCCAGAACAGCTCACCGGTGGCGCTCGCGCCAAGTCCGGAGGGAGGAATAATCGGATTAAATGCCATGGATTGGATGCCTGTTTTCTTGAATGATTCCTAGACCGGCGGCTAGCTAGCTGCGCATCAGATCAATCGACTTGTGAATCATGTCCTTGACCGCGGACATGGCCGCGATATTGGCGTGGTAGCCACGGGACGCGGACATCAGGTCCACCATGTCTTCGGCGGGATTCATTTTGGGGAACGCGACGTACCCGTCTTTGTCGGCGTCGGGATGGCCTGGAAGATACCGGCGATCCGGGTCGCGCTGATCGACGACAATCTCATCCACGCGCACGCCTGAAGCCGTGGCTTCCTGATAAATCGAAGAAAACGGGGAAAGCTGAGGTTCCGAGACGAAGACGGCGTCCTTGCGACGGTATGGGCCGCCTTCCTCGGTGCGAGTGGTTTCGGAGTTCGCCAGATTCTCCACCAGGAGCTCGGCGCGGGTTCGCTGGGCCGACATCCCCGAAGCGGAAACGGAAAGGCTATTGAACAAGCTCATGCGCCGGCCCTGCCTTCCTGAATCGCGGAACGAATCGCACGAACCTGGTTACGCATCAAGGTCGACGCCAGGTTAAAACGAATTCCGTTCTCGGCAAGAAGCCGCGCCTCACGGTCCAGACTGACGTCGTTGCCGTCGTTTTTGACCGCAAGCCCGGGCACGTTCGTTATGTTCGGTGCCAGTTTCGCGGTATCCGGAGAACCGGCGGCCGCAAGGTATTCGAATTGAAAATCAATGTCCTGGGTTCGGTACCCAGGAGTATCCACGTTCGCGATGTTGGAAGTGACCAGCCGCTGGCGAGTGGCCAGCAGATTCATGTAGTTTTCCAACCGGTCGGCAATAGGTCCGAGTTGCACGACAAGGAACAATGCAACTCAAGCGCCAACTCGCGAAAACGCCAAACTAATGGAAACACTACGTTCGCATCGGCACGGCGCGGCAAGATTTCGTCACTTTCGCCGCCCCGACAAGAGTTCGTCACCGGTTATGACCAAACCTGGCCTCGCTGTCGTGGTTTGTCCGTCTCTCCAGACCGCTGTTCCGTTGACTAAAACCAATTGGATGCCCTTCGATAGCTTGCCCGGCTCGGCAAACGTCGATTGGTCGGCAACTTGCTTCGGATCGAAGATGACAAGGTCGGCTAGCGCGCCTTCGCGAACGACGCCGCGATCTTTGAGCCCTAAACGGGCGGCCGGCGCCGACGTCATTTTTCGAATCGCTTCTTCCAAGGGCAACCAATGGGCTTCGCGAACATATCTCCCCAGTACCTTAGGGAAACTGCCCGTGGCTCGCGGATGGCGCATCCCAATGCCGCCATCGCTTGCGATGAGAATCCATGGCTGCGCGTAAAAATACCGGATGTCGCGTTCCTGCATCGCTTTGCCGACCACGCTCGCACCTCCGCTACGAACGATCTCAATGAAGATATCGACCGCAGTTTTGCCCTTCCGCTCGGCAATCTGCTGCAGGTTTTGGAACTCATAGTCGCGATGTTCGCGGCAACTGGTCACCAGGACATTCTGTGGGCCACCCACATCCGCCAAAGCCTTCGCTACGCTTACGGGATCTTCGTATTGCTTGTTCGGAACCAGCACCGTAATCGTCGAGGACCAGGCGTCGTAGGGGTAGCAATCGGCGGTGATATCAAGCCCGGAATTGCGGGCTTTGGCAAGCATCGACACGGCGTCCGGCGCTTTGCCCCACACTCCAGCCGTACCCAATTTGAGGTGCGAGATATGCGCGGGCACTCCCGCTTCTCGCGCAATGGTAATCACTTCCTCGATGGCTTCAAACGTTCTGTCTGCCTCATCGCGGATGTGCGACATATACAGACCACCGCGAACCGCCGCCGCTTTCGCCAGCGCTATGACCTCGGGCGTCGTGCTATACGACCCGACCTCATATTCCAAGCCCGAGGAAAGCCCTATTGCGCCCTCGCGCATCGCCTGATCGACCAGCGAGGCCATTCGATCGACTTCCGCTGGCTTGGCTGCGCGCTTGTAGTCGCCTCCGGCCATGGCACGCGACCGCACCGTGGCATGGCCGACCAGAGTAAGGAGGTTGATGGCTACCGGATTCGCGCGGCGTTTGGCCACCCAATCCGCAATGGGCCAAGAGGAACTCCCATCCACTCCCACGACCGCGGTGGTAATCCCTTGCGAAACCTGAGAGGCCGCTTGAGGATCGTCGCTAAGCCCGCGGTCCGAGTGATTGTGGAGGTCGATAAAACCCGGTGCCACCACCATGCCGGCGGCGTCAATTACGGTGTCGTTTGGCGAGGCTGTGATGCTGGGTGCGATTTGGACGATGCGCGTAGCCACTACGCGGACGTCGGCTCGCCGCGCCGGCGCGCCTGTCCCGTCAATCACCTGCGCTTGCCGGATCACGATGCCCTGCGCTTTGATCAGCGGCACGATGCAAACCAGCGCGATCAGGGCGGAGGAACGGCAAGAGAGGCGGAGCATCATCCATATAGTACGCCGAAGAATTCGGCATACCTCTGGGGAAGGAATGGGAGCGGCGTAGCAGAATCGCCTGGCGAGCCGCCCCCGGGTTCTACGAGATCGTTACTTCTGTTTCGCGATCACCAGATCCTTGATCTTGGCGTACTCGCCGGCCGACAGGATCTTCTTGGTGACGAGGTCGTCTTTGCCCTTGAACGGGCGTCCGGCGATGATCGCGGCAGCCTTGGCTTTTCCGATAACCGGCAGTGCTTCCAGTTCTTCCTTGGAGGCCGAGTTCAGGTCCAGAACCTTGGCGGCGGCAGCGGGTGCAGCGGCGGTGGCAGCTTTCGCGGCGGCCGCGGCGGGCTTTTTCGCAGCCTTGTCGTCCGCGTAGGTGGTAAGGGCCGCGAACAACGCGGCGACAGCAATCAGTCTCATGGCTTATCCTCTCTTTTTCATCAGGAATCCATAGATGGCCAGCACGATGATCGCTCCGACGGTCGAGCCAATGAACCTCGCTCCCTCGCCTGGGCCGTACCACCCTGCAACTTGGCCAAGGTAAGTGAACAAGATCGACCCGGCAATACCCAAACATACCGTCAGCAGACAACCCATCTGCTGATTCCCAGGCATCACCGCCCGGGCAAGCGCGCCTGCGAGAAAGCCGATTACCGCCGTCCAGATCCAATCCATCATAGGAACTCCTATTCTCTACACCCGCGCAGGGATACGCAGGCGCCTCAGTGTAGCAAACCTAACATCGACATTGAAGCGGTGACGATCAGGCTGTTCACGAAGTCGTTGAGGTATCCGCCGACGATGGGAACGGTTAGGAAGGCCTGCGGCGCCGGTCCATATTTCCTCGTCAACTCCTCCATCGACGCCATCGCGTTGGGAGTAATACCCAGCATGAACCCGGCAAATCCGCTGGTCATCACCGCTCCTTCATATGGCGTCGTGATCCGTTGGAATATCGCGAATACGGTTGCGGAAAATAAAAGCGTCGCGACCGTCTGGATCAGCAGAATTCCCACCAGCGGCAAAGCCAGCGAACTCAGTTCCCACAGTCTGAGCGTGGCGATGGCAACCCCGATAAATAGCGGTAGTACGGCCTGGAAAATGTCTTGCAACCGGGATTCCGACAACAGCCGCCAACCGGTTCGGTCCAATATGTTCCGCCAGATCGCGGCCACCGTCATCGGCCCGATAAAACCAGGAACCGTAAGTCCGCCCGCCCGAAACAGAAGGTCTAACAGGCTCCCGAGTCCGATGCACATGGAAACGGTCAGACAGTCCGATAAGAGGGAGCCGGCAGGTGCCGAAACTTCGCCGCCTTCGCTCGGATCCGCGCCGACGGCTGGCGCACCCGTAAGGCCGCGCATTTCAATCAGCCACTGTCCCAGTCTGCCGGCAAGCAAGCCGCCCACGGCAATTCCGAACGTCGCCGACGCCACCGCGATGCTCGTCGCCC
>JAFDVT010000597.1 GCA_018268875.1 Acidobacteriota bacterium | reverse complement strand
TTCCCGGAACCTTTGCGTGAAGTTCCAGTGTCAGAATGCGAGGGTTCGTTTCCTGTTACCGCTGCGGGGCAGTCCCGGACTCACACCGGGTTCCCTTTTGAAACGCCTGCGAAAGAGGCGTACCTTGGACTCCCTGAGAGTAACACTACTTTTGCGAATCGGGGTTCGAAATACGCCATAAAATCTGGCGAAAAACGCCTTGCCAGATTTCCGCGTCGCGATGCGACAGCTGCATTCGCTTCACCAGCCGCTGCAGTTTATGCAGGTCGCCTTCGAGCGTCCGTTCGTGGACATAACCGGACTTCGTCAGAGCCTCGGTCAGCAATTGCGTCAGTCGATCTTCGGCTTCCCCATCGGCGGGCAGCGACCTCGCGGGCGGCGTTCGATCGTCCAACTTCGGGATCGCTCTGCCACGCCCGGCGATCTCGTAAAAGCACACGGCCACGGCCTGCCCGAGGTTCATCGATCCATGCTCGTCGGGATCCGACGGAATCGTCATCAGCCAATGGCAGTGGGCCAAATCGTCGTTGGACAGGCCCGATTTCTCGCTGCCGAACACGATCGCCGTGCGGCCTTCGTTCGCATGTATCCGGGGCGCGGCCTGTTCCAGCCGAACGATTTCGTGGCGCGATTCGCGAGGTCCCAACGACGCGGTTCCCACCACCAGCGAACAGTCCGCGATGGCCTCGCCCAACGTCGCAAACTCGCGCGCATCGCGAGCGACGGCGCCGGCATGCGTGGCGGACTTCGCCTCGTCCACCGCATTGCGGTACGCCTGCACCAGGCGTAGGTCGAAGCAGCCGAAGTTCGCCAGGGCTCGCGCCACCGCACCAATGTTTAATGGGTTGCGAGGAGAGACGAGTACCGCGGCGGTGGTCACTTATTTGATCGGTTTACCGCGTCCAGAACGCCGTTGATAAAGGGTACGGACTCGTCGTTCGAAAACTGCCGAGCCAGTTCGATGGCCTCGTCGATCACCACCGGGGCGGGCGTTTTCAACTCGGTCATCTCATAAATCGCGAGGCGCAGAATATTGCGGTCCACCACCGGCATGCGTTCGATGCGCCAGTTTTCGGACTTCGCGGTAATCATCGCGTCCAGCTTTTCGCGATTGCGTTCCGCGCCCTTGGCCAGCGATTCCATGAACGGATCGGAAAGAGGCTGTTCGTCGGTTTCTTCGGAATACAGGGTCTCGTAAAAGTCGTCGATCGCGGCTTCTACAGCCTGGTTGCGGATATCGGCCTGAAACAGCACCTGAACGGCGCGTTGTCTCGACCTGTGGCGTGCTGGCATTCGTTACCGGATCTGCTTCAACAGGTTCGCCATTTCAATGGCTGTCATGGCGGCGTCAAAACCTTTGTTGCCGCTCTTGGCGCCCGCGCGATCGATGGCCTGTTCCACTGTGATGGTGGTGATCACGCCAAAGGCTACCGGTACGCCGGTCTCCGCCTGCACCGATGCGAGGCCGCTTGCCGCGTTCCCCGCGACGTAGTCAAAATGCGGCGTGTCCCCTTTGATGACGGCGCCCAGCGCGATCACCGCGTCGAACCGTTTGGTTTGCGCCAGGGCCTTGACGGCCAGCGGAAGTTCCCACGAGCCCGGCACCCATGCGATTTCCACCGCGTCAAGATCGGCGCCGCAGCGCTTCAGTGCGTCGAGCGACCCTTCCAACAGTTTGTTGGTCACAAAACTGTTGAATCGCGCGATGGCGATGGCGAACTTCAGACCTTTGGCGCTGAGATCGCCTTCAATTGTTTTCGAGGACATGGGATACTAGAGGTTTAAAGCCCATATTAACGCACGGGATACGTGCGTTCGCTTTCAATACGTACACATTTCAATGGATCCGCAGTTCATCCGCAACTTCTCCATCATTGCGCACATCGACCATGGCAAGTCCACGCTGGCCGACCGCCTGCTGGAATTCACCGGCGCATTGACTTCCCGCGAAATGATGGAGCAGGTTCTCGATTCCATGGACTTGGAACGCGAACGCGGCATCACCATCAAGGCCCACGCCGTTCGCCTCAATTACAAGGCCGAAGACGGCATCGAGTACCAGTTGAACCTGATCGACACGCCTGGCCACGTCGACTTCACGTACGAGGTCTCGCGCAGCCTGCAGGCGTGCGAAGGCGCGCTGCTGGTGGTCGACGCATCGCAGGGCGTGGAAGCGCAAACCCTCGCCAATACGTACCTCGCGCTGAATCATAACCTCGAAATCATTCCGGTGATCAACAAGATCGATCTGCCCAGCGCCGAACCGGAACGGGTTCGCGAACAGATCGAACAACTGGTTGGAATCGATGCGCGCGACGCCGTACTCGCCAGCGCCAAAACCGGCATCGGCATCAAGGACATTCTCGAAGCCGTCGTCATGCTGGTGCCGCCGCCCAAGGGCGATCCGGAAGCGCCGCTGCAGGCGCTGATCTTCGATTCCTGGTTCGACCCGTACCGCGGCGTCATCATCCTGGTTCGCGTGGTGCAAGGCACGATGCGGCTTGGCCAGAAGATCCAGTTGATGTCCAACGGCAAGACGTACGAGGTGGAGAACCTCGGCTACCAGTCGCCCAAGGCCATCCCGCATCCGGTGCTGTCAGCCGGCGAGGTCGGCTACCTCAGCGCGAACATCAAAACCATTTCGGA
>JAFDVT010000596.1 GCA_018268875.1 Acidobacteriota bacterium | reverse complement strand
TAGTGCGCGTCCGGGTATTGCGGATTGATGCGAAGGGCCTCGGTGTAATGCTGCAACGCTTTGACGGCGTCGCCGCGCTCGTCGTACAAATTGCCGAGATTGAAGTGCGCCAGCGCGTATTCGGGGTCGACGTCCACGGCGCGCAGGTACAGCTTTTCGGCCTTGCCGAAGGATCGCATGCTGAAGAAGATCGTGCCGAGGTTGACCAGAGCGCCCGTGGACTTGGGATCCAACTCGATGGCCTTTTCATAGGCGTCGCGAATGTCTTCCGGAGGGGCGCCGGTCTGTTCGAGTTCCAGCGCTTTTTCGAACCATTCTTCGGCTTCCTGCCGCTTGCGCTGATCTTCCTTGGCTGCCAGCGCGGTGGTGGGAAACGACAGCGCGGTGGACGAACTCGACGGACGCAGGCGATGGTCCAGGTCCAGCATCAACTGGCCGGATTCGGCGTCGATGGACGTGCCGTCGGGCAGGTCGACCAGGACGCGGCCGTCCTTGGTCCGCAGCTTGAACTCGGATAGCGGATCGGCAACGCTTTCGCGCAAGGCGAGCGCCTCGATCTGTTTGCGGAACTGCTGGGCGGTGATGCCGTCCAACAATTGCGCGACCATGCGCAGACGGTTGAGTTGGCCGACAGAATAGGATTCCGAAGTATGACCAACACCAAAGCAGGCAGTCTCCACGGCGCGGAGTTTCTGTTCGGTGGTCCGCAACAGCCTGCGGACCCGTTCCCGGGACATCATGCCGCTGTCCAAAAGCTGTTGATCTACGGCGAGAGCCGTCACGGGGTGATTTTAGCAGATCTGTTCCGCTTGATAGACTGACAATCGTCCATTATGACCTGCCGCACATTCCAGCTTCCCGCCGTACTGGCTCTGAACGCGTCTTTATGGGTCGCCATGGCGCAGACTGCGCCGCCATCGGTTTTCCGTTCGGACGTCCGTATGGTCGACCTGCCAGTCGTAGTGTTGGATAAGAAGACCGGAGGTCCGGTTAGCGGGCTTACCCAGGCGGATTTCGAAATCCTGGAGAAGGGAAAACCCAGGGAGGTTGCTTCCTTTTTGGAAGTGAACCTGAGTACTTCCGGACAGCCGCCTCCGGGTTCTTCCGCGCCGGGAAAAGCCGCGCTTGACAAGCCGGTTGCGGTCATTGTTTTGGACGCATACAACTCGCGTCCTGAGGATCGCCACTTCGCGGCAAAGGCGGTGGCGGAGGTGATCCTGGCCTCGCCGGACGCGGCGTATTGGGGCGTTGTCGCGTTGTCCGGCAACGAAGTACGGGTCGTGCATCACTTCTTCGACCTTCCGTCGCTTTTGTTGGAGCGGCTGCAAAGAATCGTGGACAGGCGGATCCGTTTGAAGGAACCGGCATGCGGGATCTGAAGCTGAGCGGACCGATCGCGGATACCAGGGAAGGCCAGTCGGCCGAATTACGACGGCGGTTCGCCCAGACGCTGGGCGCCATCCAGCAGATCGGAGAGGATCTCAGCCAGGTGCCCGGAAGGAAGAGCATCATCTGGATGACCTCGGGCATGCCGTTACGAGCCGCGCTTCTTGACGACTCGCGTGTCTGGCACGACACCAATGAGCGGCTGTCCAACTGGAATGTCGCTGTCTATGCGGTGGACACAAGCGGCGTGCTCGGCAATCCGTCCATGTTGGCGGAAGGCGGTGGACCTCGCAGCACGGTAGCTCGCGTGATGTCGCGAGACCGGTCGGCGATCACCGAGATCCTTCCGGCAATCGCGGAACGCACCGGCGGCCGCGCGTACATGGGTACGAACAACCTTGCAAAGAGCATTCGCGCGGCGGTGGACGAGTCTCTTCATTACTACCATCTGACGTTCGCTTCCGGTGTGGCGCCATCCCGGCAGGGTGCATTTATTCCGGTGCGCGTGAAGGTGAAGGGCAAGGATCTCGAGGTACGGCACCGCGAGGGCTACTTTCCGGACCTCTCACAAGCCGGATTGCGTTAGCATGTAACAGTTTGCCCTCGAAATACCCGGTCGAACCCCTTTCCTTTGAGAACCTGAGCACCATCCCCATCCAGGAACGGGGCGGCAAGGTGACAACGGCCATGTTCGCGCGCCCGCACGTCAAGGGCGGGGACTGGCTGGGGTTCCTGTCGGGACTTCCTCATCTGCTGGCCGCCGACCAACTGCGCGCGGTGATCGAAGCCTTGCTGCATGCGCGTCGCGACCGGCGCGCCATCATCTGGGGACTCGGCGGGCACGTCATCAAGACGGGTATGGCGCCGATTCTGATCGACCTGATGCGGCGCGGTTTTGCGACCTCGTTCGCGATGAACGGCGCGGCGGCGATCCACGATTTTGAGATCGCGGTGGCGGGCTTTACGAGCGAAGACGTCGAAGCCGTGTTGCCCGACGGGCGCTTCGGATCGGCGGAGGAAACCGGTCGCGAAATGAATCGGGCCATCCTTGCCGGCAACCTCGATAGCGTCGGCATGGGCGAGGCTCTGGGCCGCCGCCTGATGCAGAACGGCCGTCCCGATACGGCGGTGCAAAGCATCCTGTACATGGCGCATGAAGCGGGCGTTCCGGTGACGGTGCATGTCGCGGTGGGAACCGATACGCCGCACCTGCATCCGGAGGCCGACGGGGCCGCGCTGGGCCAGGCGACGCATCGCGATTTTCGCTTGTTCAGTTCGCTCGTCACCGGGCTCGATCAAGGCGGCGTGTACATCAATCTGGGGTCGGCGGTGCTGATGCCGGAAGTGTTCTTAAAGGCTGTGTCCGGAGTTCGCAACCTGGGGTTTCCGCTGGCGCGGTTCACCACGGTGAACATGGATTTCCTGGATCATTACCGGCCGCGGCAGAATGTCGTGCAGCGTCCTCATGCCAATGCTGGCGGGAAAGGGTATCAACTGACCGGGCATCATGAAATCATGCTGCCGCTGCTGGCCGCGTTATTGATTGAGTGCGCGGAATAGCTGCCATGGCGACGATGCCCGCTGCGTTCTGGACATGGAAAGACTTTGGTCTTGCGGTTGTCCTGTTCGTGCCCGCACTGGTGCTGGGTTCGCTGGCCGGAAGATTCATACCCGCGTCGCAACCGGTGCAGGCGCTGCTCGCGCAGTTGATCGCCTACGCGGTGTGGTTCGTCGCTCTGCGGTTCGTGTTCCTCACGGCGTACCAGGTGCCGCTGCTGCGGGCCTTGGGCTGGAACAACAATGGTTGGATTGGAAGCTGCGTGCTGGGCGGTATTGCGTTGGCGTTCGTTGTGGCCTACGCCGGTACCGCGCTCGATGCTCCGGTGATCGATCCGCCGTATAAGGCGCTGTTTGCGGACCGCCGGTCGATGATGTTGTTCGCGCTTGGCGGCGTGGTGGCGGGTCCGATTGCGGAAGAACTGATCTTTCGCGGGTTCCTGATGCCGTTGCTTGCCAAGTGGATGCCCGGAGCGGTGGCGGCGATCGCGGTGGCGGCTCCTTTTGCGCTGCTGCATGGACCTGGATACCAATGGTCCTGGCAGCACATTTTGCTGTTGTTTCTGGCGGGATCGGCGTTCGGACTGGTGCGGTGGAAGCTGGATTCCACGCTGGCCTCTTCGGCGATGCATTCCGCGTATAACTTAACTTTCTTAGCTGGAATTATTGCGAATGGTTGAAACTCTCGAATGGACCGATGCCGGCGTGGTGATGATCGATCAAACCCGCCTTCCGCGTGAGACGGTGTTTGTCACCTGCAAGGATTATCGCGAGGTGGCGCAGGCGATCAAGGACATGATCATCCGGGGCGCGCCAGCAATCGGCGTGGCCGCGGCGATGGGGATTGCGATCGGCGTACAGAAGGAAGATCCGTCGAAGTTCGACGAGATCTGCGAGACGTTGGGCAAGACGCGTCCCACGGCAGTGAACCTGTTTTGGGGCATCGAACGGATGCGGAAGCTGTACGCGTCGCTCGCCGGGCAGCCGCTGGACGTCGTCCGCAAGCGGATGATCGAAGAGGCGCAGGCCGTCAAGGACGAAGACATCGCCTGTTGCAAGGCCATCGGACGCTTTGGCGCGGACCTGGTTCCCGACGGCAAGATCGTGCTGACGCATTGCAACGCGGGCGCTCTTGCTACGGCTGGTTACGGCACGGCGCTGGGCGTGATTCGCGGCGCGGTGGAGCAGGGCAAGAAGATCGCGGTGTACGCGGACGAGACTCGCCCGTTCCTGCAAGGGTCGCGCCTGACGGCGTGGGAACTGCAGCAGGACGGCATCGACGTAACGATCATCACCGACAACATGGCCGGGCATTTTCTGAAGTCCGGCAACATCGGTTGCGTGGTGGTTGGCGCGGACCGCATCGCGGCCAACGGCGATGTCGCGAACAAGATCGGTACGTACTCAGTGGCGGTGCTGGCCAAAGAGAACAACGTGCCGTTCTACGTCGCGGCGCCGATTTCGACGCTGGACCTTGCGATTCCCGATGGCGACCACATTCCGATTGAAGAGCGTTCGTCGCAGGAAGTGACGGAGATCAAGGGCGTGCACATCGCGCCGGAAGGCCTCGCCGCCCGGCACCCGGGCTTTGACGTGACTCCCAATCGTTACGTGCACGCCATCATTACCGAACGCGGCGTCGCTCGCGCGCCGTACACGGAGAGCCTCGCCGCGCTGGCAAAAGGCTAACGCGCCCGCTCCAGAGCCTCCGCCAGCAGGTCGTCGAACCATAGGCCAGGTACAAAATACCTGGCCTTCCAACCTTGGTACACCTTGTCGAGCGCCAGCGCTTTGCCGGTTCCAAGGTGATAAAACGCACTTCGGCTCTTCGCGGCGCGTCCGGCGTGCTTGGTGAGGAACGGCCGAGCCTCATATTGATTCCGCCAAATGTTCGCGTACGGCTCGAATTCCGGCAGGGCCGCGTAGGCCTCCGTCGGACGGTACGTGCCGGCCGCCGCCTTCTGTGCCAGGCGGTATTCGAAATACGCCGCGCCGCCTTGGTTCCATTCCTGAAATTGCGAGTAGCGGTACGATTTGTCGTTCCCCTGCATGCGCGTCAGATGGTCGCGGTACACCGCGACGGCATCGAGAGCGGTCCCGATGTTGTAGATGCTGTCCTCCACGGTCGGACTCTGTCCCGCAAGCCACACCAGATAACCCTGTAGATGCACCAGCCGCATGACATCCGCATCGCTGTACGGGAACGGAAACGTCAAATGCCAGGACGCATCGTCCGCGGGGCCGATCTGTGCGGCGGCCACCTTGGCGTAACTGTTGTTCGCCGCCTGAAACACGTGGAACATTTCGTGTCCCGCGGTGAGGAGCCAGCCGCCAAGCGTCCTGCCTGTCGATTCCGGAGCACCGATGACAACGGCCGGAACACCGTCCACGGGAAACGAAGCGGTCATGTTCGAGCCGAAGACCCGCTTTCGCACCTGAACCGGTTTTCCGAATAGTTCGCCTGAGGTATCGCGAAACCCGGCGATGGAGCGTGGAAATCCGATGGCGAACTCGTGGTCGCCCTGGATATAGAGGAACGGCGCCTCCACGCGGGAGGTTCCCGGCCAGATGTCCTCCGCGAGCGTCGACCACAGGTGGCGCGCCTCGGCGAGCAGCGCCCGGTCCCGGCCGGACAATTCCTGCGCCGGAGCGAACGCCGTCAGGGCACACGCCATCACGAGTAGCCGTATCGTCACACCGAGAGTATATCGGGCCTTACGCTTCGTCGATCGAATCCTCGTCGCGAGCCCGCAGGTAGCAGCGAAGATCGTCGCGCAGCTTGTGGCGCTGCTCGTCGAGCAATAGCAGACCCTGGGCATCGCGGCGAAGGTCACGAAGCGGGTTGTACTGGTTCTCGAGATAAATCTTCCAGCGGTCGCCGTACTTGCGGTCCTTCTTCTTGCCGTGCCAGGAATGTGTGATCAGACCGTCCACGTAACCGATGTTCTTGTGGAGGCGAAGGGCGCGGTCCTGCCAGACGTACAGCTTTTCGCGGAACACGGGACTCAACGAATCGAGCGAGGCTTTGCGGTAGGGGCCTGATTTTTCGATCGTCCCGATCAATCCGCAGGCCATGTGGCGATCGGCGCCGCCGATGATGGCGAAGTCGATGAGGCCGCCGAAGGTGTCGATGGCGGAACGCCGCGCGGCCCAGGCAAAGCCGGGATGGCCAGCGCTCGAATAGCCGAAACGCTTGTCCGTAGCGTGGAAGGAAGGGTCATTGTAGTAGGCCCACACAAAACTGGTGTGAATCTTGGGGTTCACACAGGGCACATGCTTCGGATTCAAATCCATCGCATGCGTGAACATCTGCACGACATCGTAGTGCTGCAACTGGTGCAGCGTTTCATAGGCCCAGTCGGCACGGGCGAATGCGACGTCGGCGTCCACCCAGGCGAAGTACCCGGCATCGGGGAACGACTGCAGCACGTATTGAAACAGCAGATTGAGCGCGTTTTCCTTGTGCCACAACTCGTGCGGAGAGCGCAGGCGCAGGTGGCGCGGGTGCTGTTCGAGTTGAAACGGACGGTCGCCGTAAGCTACTTCGACGATCCACAACTCGACATGCGGACCTTCGGTTTGGGAACGAAACGCCTCCAGCAATTCGTACCGCGAGTAGTAACGAATAGGGTTTGAGATCATGACGCACACGTGCAGCGTGCATTCGCCTCCCATGGCGCGCGCATGGGGACGGTTCATCGTAACGCCGGTGGGCGTGCCTAACATGGTTCCGGTTCCTCTTGATTCGGCAAACTTCGTTGCAGGGTTCGTTTTGAGCGGAGTTCGTTTGGAAAAGATCTCCGCTGGCCACATGCTAGGGGACCGGATGTGCGCCGCGCCGGGCGAACTCGCGCAAGCGGCTGTGGCGAAACGGCAAACTTTCCAGGATTTCCCGTGAACCGGTGGCGCTTGACGGCGGTTTTTGAACGTCCCTACAATGAAGTAGTAAAGGAGGCCAAATGCTGAGAAACTTCGGGCCCTGGGAAATTCTGGCTATTCTCGCGGTTGCGCTGCTGTTGTTCGGCGGCAAGAAGATCCCGGAAGTCGCCAAGGGTTTGGGTGAGGGCATCCGTAACTTCAAGGCGTCGCTCAAGGGCGACGATGCCGCACCCGCCACCGACGAAAAGAAGCAGGCTTAGGCTTCAGCCGCGGCTGCCAGCAATTTTGGCCGGCCTCGTCATCGGAACTTTTTTCACACGTCCAAAAACAAGAACCCCGCCGCCTATAAGGGCCGCGGGGTTTTAAGTTTTGGAGGATCGTACGGACAGTTGGAGGACTACACAGACGGCCAGTCCGGGTGGAACGGCCGCCTGCTGAAAAAAAACGCGGAGACTACTTCTTTTTGGCGGCGGTTTTGGCGGCCGGGGCTGCCTTCGGCGGAACGATCGCGTCCTTCACCGCCTTGGCGATGCGGAATTTGACGACCTTCTTGGCCGGAATCTTGATCGCCGCGCCGGTGGCGGGATTGCGGCCGGTGCGCGCCTTGCGCTCCACGCGGACAAGCTTGCCAAGACCGGGAACAACGGCCTGGCCGTTCTTCTTGGTCTCTTTGAGGATCATGTCAACAAACGTCGTCACCATTTCCTTGGCGACCTTGTTCGACACGCCGTGAGCCGCCGCCAGATCCTTGATCAGGGACGACTGAGTCATCTTCGGAGCTGCTGCTGCCATAATTCTTTGCTGATCTCCCTTGAGTACAACCGGTGATCCATCCGCCACGCCGGTCCGCCGGGAAACGACTTCCAGGCATGTCCGACCGGCTAAAACATTTTTGACCGGTTTTGCTCTTTCATCATATGCGAAGGTCAGAGTGATGTAAAGGGGCCAGAGGGCCATTTTACGGGCTTTTCCACTGGAAATGCACGTAGAACCCTCGTTTTTCCGGGGTTTCGCGCGATCCTGGCGGTTCAGGCGGACTGGGCGCGGCTCAAAAGGGGCGGTAATTGGCGTGTTTCGGCCTCGGCGGGACGGCGCTGCGCCGGTGTTTCGGGCGTACCGAAGGCGGCGCGGAGCTTGGTGTCGATGGTGGCGAACAGTTCCGGACGGTCCTTTAAGATCTGCCGCACATTGTCGCGGCCCTGGCCCAGGCGTTCGCCGGCGAACGAAAACCAGGAGCCGCTTTTTTCGATGATGCCCTGGGATACGGCCGTGTCGATGAGATCCAATTCGCGGCTGACGCCTTCGCCATACAGGATGTCGAACTCCACCTCTTTAAACGGCGGCGCCACCTTGTTCTTTACGACCTTGACCTTGGTGCGGTTGCCGATGACGCTGTCGCCGTCCTTGATCGCGCCGATGCGGCGGATGTCGAGGCGGACGGACGCGTAGAATTTCAGCGCGCGGCCGCCAGTGGTGGTTTCGGGGCTGCCGAACATGACGCCGATCTTTTCGCGAATCTGGTTGATAAAGATGAGCGTGGTGTTGTTGCGGGAGGTGAGGCCGGTGATCTTGCGTAGCGCCTGCGACATCAGGCGGGCGTGCAGGCCGACGTGGGAATCTCCCATTTCGCCTTCCAGTTCGGCCCGCGGGACAAGCGCGGCGACGGAATCCACAACGACGATGTCGACCGAGCCCTGGGCAACAAGCGCGGCTGCGATTTCCAGAGCCTGTTCGCCGTGGTCCGGCTGTGCGACGAGCAGTTCGTCGATGTTCACGCCGAGTTTTGCCGCATACGTCGGATCGAGCGCGTGTTCGGCATCAATGAACGCGGCGGTGCCGCCCATCTTCTGCGTCTGCGCGACGGCCTGCAAGGCAACGGTGGTTTTGCCGGAGGATTCGGGACCGAAGATCTCAATGACGCGTCCACGAGGGAGGCCTCCGACGCCCAACGCTGTGTCGATGGCGATGGATCCGGTGGAAATCACGGATACTGCCTGGGCGTTGCGCGAACCGAGCAACTGGATCGCTCCGCGGCCGAACTGTTTTTCAAGGCTGGAGACCGTCGATTGCAAACTCGATTTGTTGGGGCGGAGTGGGTCCATGCAGGATTAGTGGTTCGCCGGTGGTGTTTGTCTCCGGGTTCCATGCGGGTAAAGGCGCGCAAATGCGTGGAGAAGAAAAGGCAAACCGTTGTTTGCGGGGATGCGGGGCTACTATAGAAGAAGAGTGCTCGTACAGCTCGAATCGAAGTCCAAAACCCGCCCGGAATGGCTGAAGGCGCCAGCTCCGGTTGGTGAAAGCTACCGGGATCTGAAGAGCCTGGTGAAGGACCTGAACCTTCACACGGTTTGCGAAAGCGCCGCTTGTCCGAACATCGGCGAATGCTGGAATCAGCGAACGGCGACGTTCATGATTTTGGGCAACGTGTGCACGCGCCGCTGCGGTTTCTGCGCGGTGCAAAAAGGCGTGCCGCTCGAGGTGGATTACGACGAACCGGCTCGCGTCGCGCAGGCGGTGAAGCTGCTGGGGTTACGGTTCGCCGTGATCACCAGCGTCAATCGCGACGACCGGCGCGATGGTGGCGCCGAGCTGTTTGCGATGACGATACGCGCGATCCACGAACAGGTTCCCGGATGCGGCGTCGAGGTTCTGGTGCCCGATTTTCAGGGCTCGCGAGAGGCGATGAACATCGTGCTCGACGCGAGTCCGGAAGTGCTCAATCACAACACGGAGACGGTGCCGCGGCTATACCGGCAGGTGCGCCTGGGCGCGAGGTTCGAACGTTCGTTGGAAATGCTCGCCTACGCGAAGGAGTATCGCCCCGACATCCCGACCAAGAGCGGCCTCATGCTGGGGCTGGGCGAAAGCAACGACGAAGTGGTGGAGACGATGCGGGCGATGCGCGATCACCATGTGGATGTGCTGACCATCGGCCAGTATCTGCGTCCGTCGCCGATGCACTTGCCGATTCATCGTTACGCGACGCCGGCGGAGTTCGCCGAGTTCAAGCGCGTTGGCATGGAGATGGGGTTCAAACACGTGGAATCCGGTCCGCTGGTGCGGAGTTCGTACCACGCGGCGGAACACGGTTCGTAATCGGAAAAAAGCAAAGGCCGCTTCCCATGTGCTGAGACGCTGGGGAGCGGCCTTCCTTGTCTTCCGTAGGAGACTTCTTCTGGTTAGACCTTCTGGCCCTTCTTGATGTCGTAGCCAGCCTTGATGCCAGCGCCGAGGGTGCCGTCTGGCTTCTGCGGCTTGTATTCCATCTCGATCTTGGTGAAGTTGAACGACACCTGGTCGAGGGGGAGGGTGTCGCTGCCCTCGTGACCGCCGGTCTGGTAGGAGGAGATCAGGATGTCGGTGAACTTCCATTCGACGAACGTCTGCTGATCGCCACCGGCCTTGCGAACGTGCAGGACCGCGTTCGGGATGTGTTGACCGGCTGCGCAAGCCAGGAACAGCTTCGGCGAGCTCACGCCGTAGCTGATGACGAAGTGGAAGTCCTGCATGGACACTTTGCCCGAACCCGCGCCGCTACCGGTGACGGACGAACCGGAGTTGGATTCACCCCAGCTCCAGCTTTTCAGTTCCATCCACTTTTCGTGGCCTTTTTGATTCGACTCGCCGTCGATCGTGTCAATTTTCAGCAAATAATCTGCGGATGCCATTTGAAGTTTCCTTGTTTGAACCTTTCTACACCATCAAGCGCAGCTTCTCGCAAAACTAGTTCAAATTTTTCCGACCTTCGCTACCCTGACTACTTGGACCTCACCGCACCGTTGATGTATGTGAAAGGCGTCGGCCCCGCGCGAGCCAAAATGCTCGAGGCGAAAGGACTCCACACCGTCGAGGATCTGCTCACCTATTCGCCGTTCCGTTACGAGGACCGCAGCAACGTCAAGCCCATCTCCGAACTCGCAGTGGGCGAAACCGCGACGGTTCTTGCCGAGGTGCGCTCAGCACGCACGCCAGGCTTTCAAAAAAAGCGCCTGGGATTGTTTGAAGCCGTGCTCACCGATGGCTCAAAAGTCCCGCTGCTCGGCAAGTGGTTCCACGGCGGGTACCTCGCCGATGTACTGCAACCGGGTACCCGTGTCGCACTGTTCGGCAAAGTGGAGTTCGACGGCTATTCGGGTTCCGTGATGATCATGCACCCGGAGTTCGAGATCCTGCGCGACGAAACCGACGACCCCGATACCACGGGCTTGCATACGGGCCGCATCGTGCCTGTCTATGAGGCGGCGGGCAAGGTGAACGCGCGGGCCATCCGGTCCATTGTGTGGAAGATTCTGGAAAGCATCGGTACTCGGCCAAAGGACGACGATCCGGTCCCTTCGGCGGTTCGCGAAAAGCTGCAATTGCCGGACCGCTGGCAGGCAATTCGCGAGATGCACTTTCCGCCCCCGGGTACGGACCTGCGGCTGTTGAACAACTTTCGCGCGGCGGGCCAGCAACGGCTGATTTTTGAGGAATTCTTCTGGCTCGAAACCGGGTTGACGTTGAAGAAGAACGAAGCGCGATTCCAGCGCGGTATCGCGTTCGAGCTCACCGACCGGGTTCGCGAACAGATCAAGCGCATGCTGCCGTTCCGTCCCACCGGCGCGCAGAAACGAGTGCTCAAAGAGATCGCCAGCGATATGGCGACGCCGCATCCGATGTACCGGCTTGTGCAAGGCGACGTCGGTAGCGGCAAGACGCTGGTGGCGGCCGAATCCGCCATCATCGCCATCGAGAACGGCTATCAGGTGGCGGTGCTCGCGCCGACAGAAATCCTGGCGACGCAGCATTACTTCTACTTCAAGCGGCTGCTGGAACCACTGGGCTATCAGATCGCGCCGCTCACCGGCTCGCACACGGCGAAGGAGAAGGCGTCCATCAAACGCGCGCTGGCCGCGGGAACCTTTATCCAAATGGCCGTCGGTACGCATGCGCTGCTCGAACCGGATGTGGAATTCGGCAACCTTGGGCTTGCGATCGTGGATGAACAGCATCGCTTCGGCGTCGAGCAACGGCAAAAGCTGATGGCCAAGGGCCGCGCGGGCCAACATCCCGACGTACTGGTGATGACCGCGACGCCGATCCCGCGTACGCTGGCGTTGACGCTGTACGGCGACCTCGACGTATCGATCATCGATGAGCTGCCGCCGGGCCGAAAACCCATCGTCACCAAGCACGCCAAGCAGGACCGCATCGAACAGGTGTGGAGCTTTGTCCGCCGCGAGATCGACGCGGGCCGCCAGGCGTACGTCGTGTATCCGTTGATTGAAGAGTCGGAAACGCAGTCGATGAAGGCCGCGCAGAAGATGCACGAGCATCTGTCCACAACGGTGTTCCCGGATCTGAAGGTGGGGCTGTTGCACGGCAAGCTCGCGCAGGACGCCAAGGAAGCGGCGATGGACGCGTTCAAGCGCGGGGAAACGCAAATCCTGGTGTCGACGACGGTGATTGAAGTTGGCGTGGACGTACCGAACGCGAGCGTGATGGTGATCGAGCAGGCGGAACGGTTCGGGCTGTCGCAACTGCATCAGTTACGCGGTCGCGTGGGTCGTGGTGCGGAGCAGAGTTACTGCATCCTGGTGACGGAAAAGATGGGCGACATCGCGCGGGAGCGGATTCGCACGATGACCGAGTCGACGGACGGGTTCCATATTGCGGAGATGGACTTGAAGTTGCGCGGTCCAGGGGAGTTCTTCGGGACGAAGCAGTCGGGGTTGCCGGCGTTCCGGCTGGGCAACATCATCCGGGACAAAGAGATCCTGGAGCAGGCTCGCGGGGAGGC
>JAFDVT010000595.1 GCA_018268875.1 Acidobacteriota bacterium | reverse complement strand
GTTACCACGCGCATTACCGCCGCCGGGCTTCGTCTTCTGGAAGATCTGGACGCACCGCTCCGGCGCGCTTCGCTGGCGATCTTCGGCAAGCTGGAACCGGGACAGCTACAGGCATTAATCGAATCGTTAGAGGCGATTCGATCTTGACAGGCATTACGAACCACAGGAGGTTCCACACTATGAAACACGCAGTTTTCATGACGTTGTCGCTCGCCGCCGCAACCGTTGTTAGCGCGGCCAACTACACGATCGACACGGCCCACACGTCGGCCGGCTTCAAGGTCCGCCATCTCATGATTTCGAACGTCAAGGGCGAGTTCACCAAGACCACCGGGACGGTCAGCTTCGACCCTAAGAATCTGGCCGCCTCCAGTGTCGATGCCACCGTAGACGTCAACACGATCAGCACGCGGGAACCGAAGCGCGACGCCCACCTGAAGAGCCCGGACTTCTTCGACGCCGCGAAATACCCGGCCATGACCTTCAAGTCCACCAAGTTCGAAGCCGCCGGGCCCGGCAAGTACAAGGTCACCGGGAACCTCACGCTCCACGGCGTAACAAAGCCCGTCGTTCTCGATCTCACCAATGTCACGCCTGAAACCAAGGGCATGCAGGGCGAACTTCGCGTCGGCGGACAGGCCACCACGCGGATCAACCGCAAGGACTTCGGCCTGACCTGGTCCAAAACCATGGATGGCGGCGGCGCGGTGGTCGGCGACGAGGTCGACATCGTTCTGGACCTCGAACTGATCAAACAGTAAGCGTCAGGAACCGCTCTGTTGAATGAGCTTTGCCACCAGGCCGGTCCATCCGGTCTGGTGCGAGGCTCCCAAGCCTTTTCCGGTGTCGCCGTTGAAATACTCGTAAAACAGAATGTAGTCTTTGAAGTTCGGATCGTGTTGCAGCTTCGCGTTCGAACCATTGAACGGCCGCTCCCCATCCGCATTCCGCAGGAACGTTCGAGATAGCCGGCGCGAAAGTTCGCCCGCGACATCCCACAAGTTCATCCGGTTGCCCGATCCGGTCGGAAACTCCACTTTCAGTTCGTCGCCGTAATAGTGATGGAACTTCTGTAGCGATTCGATCAGCAGATAGTTCACCGGAAACCAGATCGGCCCGCGCCAGTTGGAATTTCCTCCGAACATCCCGGACGTGGATTCGGCGGGCTCATAATCCACCCGGTATTCCGTCCCGTCCACCGGCAGCACGAACGGGTGATCCAGATGCGCGCGTGACAGCGACCGTATCCCGGTCGGCGCCAGGAACTCCGCCTCGTCCAGCATGCGCTGCAAGATCGGCGCCAGGCGAGTCCGGCCCACAATCGACAGCAATCGCCGCTGTTCCACGCCGGACTTCGCCAGCCCCGAAGATACGTTGCCGCACAAATCCGGCCGGTGCTCCAGGAACCATTCCATCCGCTTCTTGAACCCCGGCAGCGCGTCGATCACTTCCGGCTCCAGCGTATCCACCGCGAACACCGGAATCAGCCCCACCATCGAACGGATTTTGATTGCCTGGCGAACGCCGCGCGGCAGGTTCAGAATGTCGTAGTAAAATCCATCCTGCGGGTCCCACAATCCTTCGCCGCCGATCGTGTTGATGGCCGTTCCGATATACAGGAAGTGTTCGAAGAACTTGCTCGCGATGTCTTCGTAGGTATCGTTGTAGCGAGCCAGTTCCAGAGCGATGCGCAGCATGTTCAGGCAGAACATCGCCATCCAACTGGTGCCGTCGCTTTGTTCCAGGCGCCCGCCGGTGGGCAGTGGCTTCGAACGGTCGAACACTCCGATGTTGTCGAGCCCCAGGAAGCCGCCTTCGAAGATATTGTTCCCGCGCGAGTCCTTGCGGTTCACCCACCAGGTAAAGTTCATGAGCAGCTTGTGAAAACACCGCTCGAGGAACGCGACGTCCGTCTTGCCCTGCAGCTTCGAGTCGATCTTGTACACACGCCAGCAGGCCCATGCGTGCACTGGCGGGTTCACATCGTCAAACGCCCATTCGTACGCCGGCAGTTGCCCGTTCGGGTGCATGTACCATTCCCGCAAGAACAATTGGAGTTGCTGCTTGGCGAAATCCGGATCGATCAGCGCGAACGGGATCATGTGGAATGCCGTGTCCCACGCCGCGTACCACGGGTATTCCCACTTGTCCGGCATCGAGATAACGTCGGCGTTGTACAGGTGCCGCCACTGCCGGTTGCGCCCCCACTTGCGTTCCGGAGGAGGAGGGGGTTGACCGGGGTCGCCGTTCAACCATTCGTCGACCACATAGTGGTAATACTGCTTGGTCCAAAGCATACCGGCAAAGGCCTGCCGCTGGACGCTCTTCGCGTCGCCGCCCGCCGTCTTCGGGCAAAAGGAATAAAACTCTTCCGCTTCGGCGATCCGTTGCCGGAACACGCCCTGATAGTCGACCGGCAAATCGCTCCGGTCCGAAAGCCGCAAGCGGATCTCATGCGTGCCGCCCGACGGAACGTCGCACACGTAAAGACCGCAGGCTTTTGTGCCGGAGTGTGCCGGATTCACCGCGTCGACATCGCCGTGAATCACATAGTCGTGGAACGCGTCTTTGAAATACTGCTTGCCCGCGCTATGCAGGTTCCACAGCCGTTCAAAGTTGGTTTCGTTTTCGGTGAACAGCAACTGCGGGTTGCCCTGAAAACTCAGAACCATGTCGCCCGCGGTGGAATTTCCAACGGCGATCTGATGCGCCTCGATCTGCCGAAGCCACGGCTTGGTCGTCCCGGGAGCCCACGTCCAGGTATTGCGGAGCCACAGTGTCGGCATGACGTGCAGGCGCGCCGCCTCAGGACCCCGGTTCACGATGCTGATGCGAATGAGGATGTCGTTCACATCGGCCTTGGCGTATTCGACAAAGACGTCGAAGTAACGGTCATCGTCAAAGATGCCGGTATCGATCAATTCAAATTCAGGATCGGCCTTGGTCCGGCGCAACGCTTCGGCCAGCAGACCTTCGTATGGATATGCCCGCTGCGGATACTTGTACAGGCACTTCATGTACGAGTGGGTGGGCGTCGAATCCAGGTAGTAATACAGCTCCTTGACGTCCTCGGCATGATTGCCCTGGTTGCCGGTCAACCCGTAAAGGCGCTCTTTGAGAATCGGGTCCTGCCCGTTCCAAAGCGCCAACGCGAAGCAGAGCCGTTGATGATTGTCTGAGATCCCGCACAAGCCGTCTTCGGACCAGCGGTAGGCGCGAAGCCGCGCCTGGTCATGAGGAAAGTATTCCCAAGCGGTGCCATGCGGCGAATAATCTTCGCGCACGGTACCCCAGGCGCGTTCCGAAAGGTAAGGTCCCCATCGCCTCCAATGTTTTTCCTTGGCGGCGGCTTCTTCCAGGCGCTTACGTTCGGCAGTCACCTTTTTATTGTCCTAAAAGCGCAGGCTAGAATGACTGGACATGCGGATCTCCGAGTTGGAGTTCGAGTGGGACCCTGCCAAGGCCAGAAGTAATTACGCGAAACACGGCGTCCAATTCAATCGAGCCTTGGAAGTATTTCGGGATCCGTTAGCCCTCACCATTCCCGACGAAGAGCACAGCGCCGAAGAGCAGCGTTGGATTACCCTTGGAAAAGATAGGCGCGGACAGTACATCGTGGTCGTGCATACCTACCGGCAGACGGACAGCAATAGCGTCCGGATCCGGCTCATATCGGCGAGAAAGCCGACGATGACGGAAATTTGGAGCTACGAAGAACAATGAAGCCGGAATACGATTTCTCAAAGGGCGAACGTGGAAAGTTCTTCCACAAGGACGTAGTATTCAAGATCCCGGTATATCTGGAGTCAGACGTTCAAGACTATCTCACTGCTCGTGCCGAAGATGAGGGCGTCCCTTTAGAAGATGTTGTCAATCGAATGCTCAAGCACGAAATTGAACTCATGGAAGCCGCAAAGTAGACGCCTATCCGCGGGCGCCGGGCCACTTGGGTAGTCGTCGATTCAGCATATTCGAAACCCGGTGACCGTGGCCAACGCGAGGAGTGAACAACAGACTCCCCAACTCTCACAAAAAGAAAAACCGCCCCGAAGCCTTTGATAGCTTCGGGGCGGTCTTTTTGGTTGTTACCGGAGTTTAGTAGTCCATGTGGCCGGGACCATGGTCCCCACCACCGGCCGGAGCGGCCTTCTTCTCGGGGATCTCGCAGATCATCGCTTCCGTCGTCAGCATCAAACCGCTGATCGAGGACGCGTTCTGCAGGGCCGAGCGGGTCACCTTCGCCGGGTCGATGACGCCAGCGGCAACCAGGTCCACGTATTCGCCGGTCGCGGCGTTGAAGCCGTGGTTGAAGCTGTCGTTGCTGCGGATCTTCTCCACAACGATCGAACCTTCGTTACCAGCGTTACCGGAAATCTGGCGAACCGGCTCTTCGCAGGCGCGGGCGATGATCGACACGCCAGTGCGCTCGTCATCGGACACCTTCAAGTTGGCCAGGGCCTTGGCCGCGCGGAGCAGCGCGACGCCGCCGCCGGGGACAATGCCTTCTTCAACGGCTGCGCGGGTGGCGTGCAGCGCGTCTTCGACACGGGCCTTCTTTTCCTTCATTTCGGTTTCGGTCGCGGCGCCAACCTTGATCACCGCAACGCCACCGGCCAGCTTCGCCAGGCGCTCCTGCAGCTTTTCGCGATCGTAGTCCGAGGTGGTTTCTTCGATCTGCGTACGCAGCTGCTTGATGCGGCCTTCGATGGTCTTCTGTTCACCGGCGCCGTCAACGATCGTCGTGTTGTCCTTGTCCACCGTGACGCGCTTGGCGCGGCCGAGGTCCGACAGGGTAACGCCTTCGAGCTTGATGCCGGTTTCTTCGAAGATCGCCTTGCCACCGGTCAGGATCGCAATGTCTTCGAGCATCGCCTTGCGGCGGTCACCGAAGCCGGGCGCCTTCACGGCGGCGACATTCAGCGTGCCACGCAGCTTGTTCACGACCAGGGTCGCGAGCGCTTCGCCTTCCACTTCCTCGGCGATCACGAGCAGCGGCTTGCCGCTACGGGCGATCTGTTCGAGGACGGGCAGCATGTCCTTCATGTTGGAAATCTTCTTCTCGTGGATCAGAATGTACGGATCCTCGAGAACGGCTTCCATGCGGTCCGGATCGGTCACGAAGTAGGGCGACAGATAACCGCGGTCAAACTGCATGCCGTCGACGGTCTGCAGTTCGGTGTTCATGGTCTTCGATTCTTCGACCGTGATCACGCCGTCTTTGCCAACCTTCGCCATCGCTTCGGCGATCGTGGTGCCGATGGTGGTGTCGCCGTTGGCGGAGATGGTGCCGACCTGGGCGATCATGTCGCCGCTGACGGGCTTGGCAGCCTTCTTCACTTCTTCAACGACCACTTCCACGGCCTTGTCGATGCCGCGCTTCAGCGCCATCGGGTTCGCACCGGCCGCAACGGACTTGACGCCTTCGCGGAAGATGGCCTGGGCCAGAATGGTGGCGGTGGTGGTGCCGTCGCCGGCGATGTCGGACGTCTTCGAGGCCACTTCGCGCACCATCTGCGCGCCCATGTTCTCGAGCGGATCCTTCAGCTCCACTTCCTTCGCCACGGTGACGCCGTCCTTGGTGATGGTCGGGCCGCCGAACTTCTTTTCGAGGACGACGTTGCGTCCCTTCGGGCCGAGCGTGACCTTCACGGCATCGGCAAGCTGGTTGACGCCCGACAGGATCTTCTGCCGCGCAGTCTCGCTGTAAACTACCTGTTTTGCTGGCATTGTTCTATTTCTCTTTCGTCAGGGATGGGGTTAGGCGGACTTCTTCTTCGACGCGACCGAACCGGTGTTCTCGACAATGCCGAGCACTTCGTCTTCACGCATGATCAAATACTCGTCGCCATCGATCTTGATGTCCGAACCCGAGTACTTGCCGAACAGGATGGTGTCACCGACTTTGACGTCGAGCGGGACCACAGTGCCGTCTTCGAGGCGCTTGCCCTTGCCCACGGCTACAACCGTGGCTTCCTGTGGCTTTTCCTTTGCCGAATCGGGGATGAAAAGACCGCCGACCTTGTTCTCTTTGTCTTCCGACCGCTTCACAACAATGCGATCGTACAGAGGACGGATGTTCATTGGGATTACTACAACCTCCAGTTAACGTCTGTTGGGTGTTGGTTATTCTGCCGAACGACCCACGGGCCGTTGGACTCTTGCCAGCTCCATTATTAGCACAAAATCTGCAGGAGTGACAATCACATATTTGTAACGCGTTGATACTGCTGTAAAAAATGGAATATTAACAACTTGTTAATCTTTACGGCGCCGACCGAAAAGCGCCGTTCCCACACGCACGTGTGTGGCTCCTTCCTCGATCGCCGCTTCCAGGTCGTGCGACATCCCCATCGACAGATGAGGCAGGTTCTCACGGCGGGCAAGCGTAGCAAGCTGGCGGAAGTACGGACGCGTTTGTTCGGGGTCTTCCGACCACGGAGGCATGGTCATGAGTCCGGTCAGGCGCAGGTTCCGGGAACCGCGCAAGGCCTCGGCGATAGCGGGAATCTCGTCCGGCGCGGCGCCTTCCTTCGATTCCTCGCCCGACAGCTTGACCTCGATCATCGTGTCCATCGGGACGCCCATGCCGTCCAGCCGCTGCGCGAGTTTGACGGAATCGACAGTCTGGATGACCCGAAACAATTCGCTAGCCTTACGGGCCTTGTTCGATTGCAGATGCCCGATCAGCTGAAACCGCGCCTGAGGCAGGAGGTCCTGCAACAGCGGAAACTTGCCCTCAAACTCTTGGACGTAGTTCTCGCCGAACTCCCGCAGGCCGAGGTCGAAAGCGTCCCGAATCACCGAGGCGGGGAACTTTTTGGTGACGGCAATCAGCGTAATGTCCGAAGCTTGCCGGCCCGATCGCTCGGCGGCACGGGCGATGCGTTCGCGGACCTGTTCGAGGTTCTCCCGAAGACTCACGCCTTCCATGGTACCTCGCAGAACCGCCTCAAACGACGAGGTTTACGCGAATTTGCACCGCTTCCCGGAAGTGGTGCGGGAAGCGGTGCGGTGCCACTCACCATCGGACTGACGGAGTAGGGAATTGGGCGCGTTCGCCTAGCCCTGCCTAGCCGCTATCGCGACACGCAAAGCCCGGTTGCCGCCTGAAGTACCATCTGTTGCGCGGTAATGCGCATGCGGACTCCATCATCGTTGAGACAGGCGAAGCATTCGTCCGCCGTTTGTGGACGGCGCGCTGTCACCAGTTGCTCCGCCCGGCGATATCGCCCGCACGCGGTGGCCTGCAATTCGGACGCAAAGCCCGACAACCCGGTGCGGATCAACTTGTAATCGTTCGTCACGAAGATGGATCCATTCTCCCCATACCGTACTTCTGCCCGGCTCGGCGTGCGTTCGACCACGGCCATCTCCCCCTGGCGAACGCCTGTCAGGAGCAACAACGAGTCGGACGCCAACGGAATGTTAACCAGCGACTCCAAAGCCGCTTCGAAGTTGGAGGCCTCTTCGAGCACCCGCCGCAGCGCAAACACGACCGGCATCCCGAGTTGCGGAGGGGACTCATCGCTGATTACCGCGTTGAGAGTGACCGCAAAACGGCCCGGCGCCACTCCGGAAAAGACACCTACAAATCCGGGCCAGCCGACCGTAACAAAATCGCCAGCGCGGCTGCCGCTAAACTCGCTCTGGCGGGTAAACCGGCGTAGTGCGTCATTGTCGGTCCACCAATCGAGATTTCGCGCATGAAGTGGACCGATGGGCGTGTCTACTGCAAAGGCGGTACACCCCATCAAAGCCACCTTCAGAGCGTCGTAATACAAGTTGCCGCACAGCACCGAGTCCAAAGGTACTCCAAGCTGGGCAGCGACCCCCTCCATTTCCGACCAGTAGTCAGCCGGGATCGCCGAACGCGACAGTTCGGAGACCAGCGCTGTTGCTGCGACGCCGAGGTCACGCTGATAGATCGACAGGAGTTCTCGAGCCTGTTGAGCTTCCAGAGCGGAAAATTGCCAACGTGTCCGCGTGGGCATAGCCAGATTCCGCGAACTGCGTTTAGAAAATAAAACTCAGTCCACCGCGCAGGGCGCGTGGCGACTGAATAAGAAGAATGCGCCGTGTACCAGCCTGCAACGGCATGTACCCCTGCGCGAGCATGTTCCGAGCCTCGCCCGTCAGCTCAATCCGACCCGGCATCAGACCGATTGCCGGCAACGGCTGCCGTACCGAGACATTCCAACCTGTCTCCGGCAACGCCTTCTGCGTCAGGAACAGGTGACCCGGCATCATCGCCGTGTAATCCGTCCAGCCGTAGCTGCTCGTTACCTTCGTTCCCGAAACCGGCGTCGTGTACGCCACCCGAAGCGACGCCCAGCTACGGTTTTGTGACTGGATCACCGACCGCAAGCTGTCCGCCGTATCGTCCGCCAAGTGGCGTCGTAGAGCCGTCAACGCGCCTCCACGCCCCGCCGCGAACGAGGCTTCGATATGATCCGACAACTGGTGCGAGACCGATGCCATGAATCCGTTCCGTCCAAAGTTGCCGACGTTGAACATCGCCGCGCGCGACCCGAAGTCCGGCAACGCATCGCCTACATACAAATCGGATGGCGCGTCCAGATTCACCGCGGCGTTCCGAAGATCCTCGTGGAACACGGCAGCCGCCACCGTGGTCGCCTTACCCAGGTGGCGTTGGTAGGAAATCTCAAAGTTCTGCGACCGCTGCACATGCGCGTGGCCGCCACGCAGACTCACACGCGGCAGCAGCGCGAGCGCCGCCAAGTCCCGCCGGAGTTCGGCATTGCTACCACCGTCGCTGGTGTTGTTGCCCTGCGTCCATTCGGCGGCCGGCGCGCCGGAACTGAATCCGAACTGCAGCAACCCCAGGTCGCCCAGCGAATAGCTGAGCTTCGCGTAGGGACTAAAGTAATTCAGCCGGTCCACGAACGCCACGGAGTCCAGGGCGAACCCGTACTCCAGCGCGATCGCATCCGAAAATTCGATTTTGTCGGTACTGCTGATCGACAGCGTGCGCATCGCCGGGGTCTGCGCGGGCTGGAACGCGCCGCGAACCGGCAGATACAGTTGCCGTGCGGTGATCGTCACGGTTGGCGACGCTCCCTGCGGTCCGACACGCTTATACGTACTGCGGAACCCCGCCGCCGGCATCGCCGCGTTGGGAACCAGTCCGAGGTTGCCCGAAAACTGAACTTCATTGCGGCCGTAAATCGAAGTCGCCAGCGCGAACGCCGTACCCAGGTCGGTCTGCGTTCCGGTGCTTCCCATCGAACTCGGATCGCCCGCCGACACATTCACCAGGCCTCGCGTCTCGGTAAACATATCCGGACGCTTGGAGGTCGACACGCCGCTGCTGTCATACGTTGGCATACCCGGCAAAGCCCGCAGCACCGGTCGCGTCGCAAGCGCCGTTCGCAACGACCATTTCCATTCGTCCGTCATGAGCGCGCTGGTCGGCGCCTCATAGACAAGCTCGATCGAACTGAAGATGCTCGTCAGATTGACGTTTAATACCCGGTCGGCACCCGCCTGCACCGCGATGCCACGCTTCAACGCGGGAACAAAGCTAGCCAGCGATACGCGAACGGAGTAGGAATCCGGCGACAGGCCGTCTAGGTAAAACGCGCCCTTGTCGTTGGTCAGGACCCGGCGGATCAGCTTTTCGTAACGGTTGTAGACGGCGACCGTGGCGCCCATCTGCGCGGTGCCCGAACTGTTGCGGACATGGCCGGCGATGGCACCGGATAACTTGGGAAGGGAGGCGGCGGGAAGGGGAACAGAAACGGCGGATGCGGCGAGAAGACTCGCGCCGAGAGTGCACGCGTAAGCGAGAGATTTCCGCTGGTGAGCTGGCCAGAACCTCATGGTTACTCTCGTCCCCCCTTTCCCCGCGCAAACAGGAGATTGCAACGAGAAGGGCCCAATCGCTGGGCCCTTCATTCGTACAACTTATTTTACATGAAACGTTGCTGTGTTGCTGACGGTCTTGTTTCGATTCCGGTCCTCCGCCGTGATCGTCAGGTTGTAGTCACCTGGCGTCATGGAGGAGAGCGGCAGAATCTTTTCGACAATCAACTGCGTGGACGATCCCGGCAAGGTATTGGCTTCTTCGCTATAGGTGAACACCTTTTCGTTGGAGCCGGCCTTGACGATCTCGTAATTCACCGCGCCGTTCGGCTTCTGCGTCTTTTCGTCGCCCTGGAAATTGTACAACTGCATGTAGATGCCAAGCTTTTCGTTCTGCTTGAACGTCTCATTCATGCGCGGGCGAACCTTGTTCGAGCCGATCACGAATTGACCGGTACCGATGCTCTTGGTCGGAACTTTTTCGAGCACGTCGGCCACAATCAGCGAACTGGTCGCCAACTGGTCTTCGTCAAACCGGGGAACTTCGAGCGCCATTTCATAGGTGTTCATGTTGCCGCCCGTGACGTCCTTGGCCACGATGTTCATACGGTACTTGCCGGGAGGCAGCGGCACCGTCTTCTGATACACCGACGAACCCTTCACCACTTCGGGCAGCATTTCGGTCGGCGCTTCGATCGCCACCACATCTTCGAACACGTTCACCACGCGGCGAGCCATCGAGGTGATGCGGGCGTAGATGTTGACGGTGGCCTTCGAGATGCCGTCCTTCTGTGCGAATTGCAGGTCTTTGCGGTCAAACTGCAACGTCACCGCGCTCATCACCGACGCGTTGGTGACCGGGATAAAGTGCGCTTTCACCTGCATGGGCAGCGTGTTGAAGCGAATCGACGAGTTGACCTGCGCTTCGAGATCGGTGAACTTCACCTTCGGCGGCTTCTGCAACATCGCGAACCGCTGCAGGCGTTCGAACTGATTCATGCGCGAAGACATCGGCATGTTGCCGGTGCCGAGGCGCGTGCCGTCGGTACGGCTGAAGCGATCGTTCTTCGACGCGAGCCCCATTTCTTCGTACAGCGTCAGACCCGCGTTCGGAACCATCATCAACGCGTCCTTTTCCGACGGATCCATCGTCATACGATATTCGCCGGTCATCGTCGGATCGACAAATTCGATCAGGATGTCGTTGCCGATTCCCTCAATGTAGCGGTACCGCCAGATTTCGAAGGGATACGTCGAAGTCTGCCCGCCGCCTTCTTCAATCGGACGCTGGTAGGAGCCACCGGAAGGATGCGATTCGATTTCGTCCGCCGGACCAAACGTAATGTACATCCGGCCGCGATCCGTCTTCCATCCGGGAATGCCGGAGGCGTAACGTTCGTTGGCATAAGCAATACGCCGGTAATGCTCTTCTTTGAATTCGTTTTCTTCGGTGTCGGGCGTAGGGTCGCGGCGCAACCAGAACTGTTCGATGAACTGCTGCCGTTCTTCGTCGGTCGTGAACCGCTTGAAGGCTTGCCGCTCTTCATCCGTGATGATGTAGTTGACGTCTACGTTGAGCCAGTTGCGGTAAGGAGTTTCGAGCTCCTTGCGAAGCTTTGCTTCCCGCTTTTGCTTTTCCTTCTCACTCATCGGTTTCGCGATGGTTTCGCGCTGACCGGAGCTGACGGCTCGCGCATCGGCCTTCTTATCGGCGGCGCTGATGCTCGTGGAACTCAGCACGCCGGAAATACACAGAACGGCGATTGATTGCCTTGGGCTCATAAACAAATCGACTCCCTCGCCACAGGTAGTAGTGTCCATACCCGGGACACACCATCCACAGCTACCTCAATTCTAAATAGCTTGGAACTGTGACGCAAGCAAGACTTTAGCGGTTGCCACGACGGATTGTAAAACTTGCAGGTTCCCTAAAATGCGACGTTTAGCTTCACGGACGGGAACCGTACGTTCCGCCCCTCCGCCGTCGCGGGCTTGAACTTCCACGCCTGCACACACTTCCTGGCCTGTTCGTCGATCAATGGATGCAGTCCCTTGGTCACCCGAACATCTTCCACCGTTCCTGTTTCAGACACCGCGAACACTACGCTTACTTCGCCGTGCAGGTTCAGCGCCTCCGACTGCAAAGTATGCGTACACTGCGCCTGTTCGATCAGTTCCGGCTTCGTGGTAAACACGATGGGCTTGGCGTCGCCCGGAGCCGGGGTCTCGGTCCCACCGCTGGTTTGTGGAGGTGCCGGATTCGGCCGGGTGGCAAAGTAGGCTCCCACGGCAAGGAGTACCGCCAGCACTCCGCCACCGACATAGAGCAACGTCCGGTTAGGCGCGGCAGCCGCCGGCGTTGGCATCGGCGTGGCGTTGACCTCGTACTCGCCCAGGCTGGCCACGGTCTTCGGATGAGCAACCGTCGCCGGCGCCATCGGCTGTGCCACCGTCGACGGCGCGACCTGCATCGCGGGACTCCGGTCTTCGAGCACGCTCGCGAACGCTTCGTAAAACTCCATGCAGCTCGCATAGCGATCGTCGGCGGCCTTCGCCAGAACTTTCGTAAAGATCGCCTCCAGCTCTGCGCCCCGCGGCAACTCCCGCAGCAGACTCAAATCCGGCGCCTCAAAAACGACTTTGAAGACGAGCGACGTCAACTCCTCGCTCTGGTGCGGACGTTGTCCGGTCAACATCTCAAACGCCATCACACCCAGCGAGTACTGGTCCGCGCGCCCATCGATCGACTGCGCTCGCACGTGCTCCGGCGACATGTAGGCCGGCGACCCAACGGCGGAGGTCGTCTTCGTCACGCCCGCCTGGTTGAGCTTGGCGATGCCGAAATCCGCGATTTTCACCTTGCCCGAAGGTTCGAGTAGGAGATTGCCCGGCTTGATATCCCGGTGTACGACTCCCTTCGAATGGGCATAATCCAGCGCTTCCGCCGATTGCTTCAGAATCTTCAGCGTCGCCTCGACGGTCAGCTTGCCCTGGACCAGAATGTCGGCCAGATTCGCGCCATCGACAAACTCCATGGCGATGTAGAGGATGTCTTTATCTTGTCCGGCCTGGTAGATCGTGACGATGGACGGGTGCGACAGAATGCCCGCCGAACGGGCCTCGCGCAACAGCCGGTCGCCCATCGAACCGCGTTCGTTCGAGTCCCCCATATCCTCGGGACGCAACGTTTTGATGGCCACATGACGGCCGATTACGGTGTCCACCCCGCGGTACACCACCCCCATGCCGCCACGGCCCAGTTCCTTGAGGATTTGGTAAGGTCCGATCTGTTCCACTGTCTACACAGTTATACCGCACAACGACGAAAAACATCATGGCGACAATACCTTAGGCCGTTATCCCTCGCACCTGCGGGGAGCGGGTTCGGAAAATCCGGTCCTCGAATGCTTCAAGGGTTTGGCGAACGCCCCGATAAGCTCCACAGAACATCGAGCCGCGGCGCATGTCTTTACAAGATGATTTTGAACTGATTAAGGAATTTCTCATCGAGAGCAATGAGAACCTTTCAAAGATCGACCAGCAGATGGTGGAGATCGAACGCAACCCGGAGGATGCCGAGTTGTTGGCCAGCATCTTTCGGACCATCCATACGATCAAGGGGACGTGCGGATTTCTTGGCTTCGGTCTGCTGGAAGGCATCACCCATACGGCCGAAAGCATTCTCAGCCAATGCCGGAATGGCGAGCGGCCGCTGTCTCCGGGCGTCGTGTCGGTGGTGCTCGAAACCGTCGACGCCACGCGTACGATTCTTCGCTCCATTGAGAAAACCGGCAAGGAAGGCGAGGATATCTGGGAGGATCTGCGGCAGCGGCTCGTGTCTGAAGAACATTCTGGCGCTGGCGAAGCGCCGGCCCCGCGTCGAGCCGTGCCCGACCGTTTGCCCGCCGGCGCGATTGAAGCTCTGGTCGCCAAGGTGAAGCCGGAACCTCCGCCGCCGGTCATCGTGCCCGATATTCAACCGCCCAGCCCGCCGGTGCTCCCGGAGTCAGCTTCAAAGCCGTCGGCGTCGGTGTCCGACTCTACGATTCGCGTCGACGTCACCTTGCTCGACAAGCTCATGAACCTGGTCGGCGAACTGGTGCTTGCGCGCAACCAGATCCTGCAGCATGTGGCCAGCCAGGAGGACGCCGATTTTGTGTCCACCTCGCAGCGCCTCAACCTGATCACCAGCGAGTTGCAGGAAAGCGTCATGAAGACGCGCATGCAGCCGATCGGCGTGGTCTGGAACAAGCTCCCGCGTGTGATCCGCGATCTTGCGGCCATTTGCGGCAAAGAGGTCCGGCTCGAAATGGACGGCGCCGAGACCGAGCTCGACAAAACGATTATCGAGGCGATCAAGGACCCGCTTACGCACATTGTTCGCAACTGTTGCGACCACGGCATCGAGGACGTGGCGACGCGGCTCAGTCGCGGCAAACCGGCCTACGGCATGCTGTCGCTGCGCGCCTATCATGAAGGCGGCCACGTCAATATCGAGATCGCCGACGACGGTTCGGGCATCGACCAGGCGCGCGTCAAGGCGAAGGCGGTCGAGCGCGGATTGTTGAAGCCCGAACAGGCCGAGCGGCTGAGCGAACGCGAGGCCATCCATCTCGTATTTGCGCCGGGTTTCTCCACGGCCGTCAAAGTGTCCAATATCTCCGGACGCGGTGTTGGCATGGACGTGGTGAAGACCAACATCGAAAAGATTGGCGGCGTCGTGGACCTGGCCAGCCGCGCCGGGCTCGGCACCACGGTCCGCATCAAGATTCCGTTGACGCTCGCCATTATCCCCGGCCTTGTCGTCGCGAGCGGATCGGAACGGTTTGTGATTCCGCAGGTGAGCCTGGTCGAACTGGTGCGGCTCGAGGGCGAAGAAGCCGGCCGTCTGATCGAAACGATCCACGGAACACCGGTATACCGCCGGCGTGGGTCGCTCTTGCCCATCGCGTACCTGAACGAAATTCTCCAACTGCCGGGCAAAGGGGACGCGGAATCGGTGAGCATCGTTGTGCTACAGGCGGAGGACCGGCACTTCGGCCTCGTGGTCGATGGCATCAGCGATACCCAGGAAATCGTCGTAAAGCCGTTAGCCAAGCAGTTGAAAGGTCTCAACGTCTACGCGGGCTCGACGATTATGGGAGACGGCAAAGTGGCTCTCATCTTGGATGTCATGGGGCTGTCCCAGCGCGCCGGGTTGCAAACGCGGGACACGGGCGCGGCGGCGCCGCAGAATGCCGACTGCGCCAATGCACTCGAGCGCCAGACGTTGTTGCTATTCCGGGCGGGCAGGCACGACCGGCTGGCCGTGCCGTTGTCGCTCGTTGCGCGCCTTGAGGAGTTCTCGAAGGACCGCATGGAGCAGGCCGCCGGCAAGCCGGTGGTGCAATATCGCGGACAGATCCTGCCGCTGATCACGCTGAGCGATCACCTGGGCGGGCCAGGTTCTTCGCCCCCGCCGGATGGAGACCGCGTGCAAGTCGTGGTGTTCAGCGAAGGGGAGCGCAGCGTGGGCCTGGTGGTCGATCAGATTGTCGACATTGTCGAAGACGAGGTGGCGGTACGAAGGCCCTCGAACCACCACGGGCTGGTCGGCTCCGCGGTGGTAGGTGACAAGGTAACCGATTTTCTCGACCTTGGCGCAGTGCTCGACTGGGGCGGGGAACGTGGCGCCGGCGGCAGTGCGGGCGGCCGGAATATCCGTCCGTTGCTGATCCTGGCCGGCGAGTGCGCGCTCGAGCGCGGTCTGTTGCGCAGCTATGCCGAAATGCTGGACTGCCGGGTGGTCGAGGCGCGCTCGGTGGCCGAGGTAGCCGAGGCCGCCGCGCTGCAAAAGGCGGACGCGATTGTGGCCCGTTCCGGGCTCGCCGATGAGATCCGGGCCCGTCTTCCGCACGCGGTGGTATACGACGTCGATAGCCGGGATTCGATGCTCCGGTCCATCCAGGCGTTGCACCTCGCGACGGCAGGCAAGGCGGAACATCCGGTGGTGGAGGTGGCGGCGTGAGCGAACAGTATTCGACGTTTTATGTGGGCGATCTGTTTTTTGGGATCGAAGTCGTCAAGGTGCAGGAGGTGCTGCGCTACCAGGAAATGACGCGCGTACCGCTCGCGCCCGAAGGCGTTCGCGGATTGATCAATCTGCGCGGCCAGATTGTCACGGCGCTCGACATGCGGCATCGGCTCGGCTTGAGCCCGCGCCCGCCCGAAGCAACGCCGATGAATCTGGTGATGCAGTCCGATGAGGGAGCCGTGAGCCTGCTGGTGGATGAAATCGGAGATGTGCTCGAAGTCGAATCGGACTGTTACGAGCGAGTCCCGGAAACGATTCCAGCGGCCCAGCGCGAAATGATTGCGGGCGTCTGCAAATTAGACGGAAAGCTCCTGCTCGTGCTCAACTCCGAGCGGGCCATGCAGACGCAATGACACCGGTGGCAAGACACACGATAGGGATGCGGACGAACGAAACGTGGAAAAGGAAATAGGTGCGGCGATGCCCAAGGCAATGGTGGTCGACGATTCGCGGGCAATCCGTATGATTCTTGCCAAGACGCTCAGTT
>JAFDVT010000594.1 GCA_018268875.1 Acidobacteriota bacterium | reverse complement strand
TGGCCTGTCGCGCGATTGTTCCTTGCGCTGGACTTCGATTTCCGAAATCAGGATGGACGGCGAAATCGCCGACACCGGTACGCTGCCGCTTTCGGCGCCGCAGATGCCGTTGAACACGCCGAGCTTGTCGGATGTCGCCAGAATCTTGCTGAAGCTGGTCAACGGCGTGCCCACGATGTCCGCGCCGCGAACCATCTCGTCGGGACGCCCGTCGGCGTAGACGCGGAACACGACGAGTGGGATCACTGTGTACGCCTGCAAGCCGCGGCGGCCGGTCGTGGTGTACCCGCCGGTGACTTCGCGAAAGTAGAGTCCATAGGGCTTGTTCTGCCGTTTCAATTCGTCCTTCAGCATGTCGCGCAGTTTGTCTTCGGACACAGCTTTGGCGGATTCGACAATCAGGTTCGACTGGCGCGACGAAGCCTCGCCGCCCAGTTGCTTGCGGCCATGTCCGTTGGACTTCGAAAAACCTTCCACCGGAGACCTCGACAGCAGGAACGTCTTCAGCACGCCGTTTTCCACCAGAACCATGCGGCGGGCCTTGACGCCTTCGTCGTCGTAGGCATAGGTACCGTTGAGATCGACGCCAGCCGCCTTGGGCAGCGTCGGATCGAACACTACCGACAGGAACTCCGGCAGCACAGGCTTGCCGATGCTCTTGGTAAAGGTCTGTCCTTCGGCGTCGTCCTTCTGGCGGTGCCCTTCGATGCGATGGCCGAAGATTTCGTGGAAGAACACGCCGGACGCGCGGCCCGACAGAATTGCGGGACCGACGAACGGGTCCACAACCGGAGCCTTCAACATCGTCACCAGTTCCTGGCCGACTCGATCCACGGCCGCTTCCATATCCTTTTCCTTGGCAAGACGCGAAAAATCGTGCGCTTCAAAGCTTTCGGTGGCCACCAGGTCCATGCCGTCAGCGGCCTTGGCGCGAGCCACGATGATGATGCGGATGGAGTTCCGCCCCTGACGGATCGACGTACCTTCGGTGTTGACGTAGGTGCGGATGTCGCGCTGCACGGACATCGAAACGTTCGAATTCAAGATGCCGGGAAACTTGCTGAACCGGAACGACAGCTTGCGCAGACGCAGCGCCCATTCGTCGTCTTTATACTGCAGGGCCGGCGGAACACTGTTGTAGGAAGCCGGTTCCTCGGAACTGAAGTCGTCGACGGACTTGTCCTGCGCGGCCTTCACCTGCTCGTCGGTTTTGATCCGCAGATAACGCTGCGCGGCGGCTTTGTAGGTGCGGTCTGTGTCGATCCAAAGGCGGCGGCGGATCGCGCCAGGCTGATCGTCCACGGGAATGATGCCGGGCGAGGCAAACTGCGGCCAATCGCCGCGAATGCGCCGGTAATTGTCGAGCTTGGGCGAACCGACGCGAACGCTGACGTCCACCGCGCGGTTGTGCCCGCGGTTGTTGGACGTCAAAGCTCCCAAAACCGCGTTAATGACATGGTTCTCTTCGTCCACCACGCCATAAGAAATGAAGTAGGGAGGTGGGTCGCCTTTGGCTTTGAGGATCTGAAAATTGCGGTTCAATTCCTCGGACAGGATCGGGATCAAACCGGAATCGGTAGCCGGTTGAGCGAACAGACAGGCGCTGAACAGCGCCGCGAACAACGGTTTATACACGCACTTTCAGCATACGGCATCGCTACCGTTCAGCTTTGCAATCCCAGTCCGAGCGTCTGCTTGGCGTAGGCGACGCTGCGTTCCATGTGCTCCTTTTGCTGATGCTGGATGGCAGGGATAAAGGCCTCGGGAGTCTTGCGGCCGGGCAGGTCTTCCACCACCATCGGCCTCTCGTACGGTTTGCCCTTGTGGGCCATCGCCAGGAAGCTGGCCAACTCGGAGGCGCGGGCTTTCGGGTAAGTTTTCCAGAAGCCGTCGTCGCGGTACGGCAGAATGGCGGCGGGCCGCCCGGTGATGGGCTTGACGTACACGGCGATGTCCGGCGGGGCGATTTGCCGGGCTCGCGCCAGCAACGCGAGGAAGTCCACGATGCCTTCGCCGAGCGGCACCCATTGGACGGCGATGCCCTGCGGATGTTCGTACACAACGGAGTCGCGCAGGTGGAGGCAGACGGCATACGGACCCAAATGTTCGAGGGTCGTCATCGGGTTTTCGAACACGAACACAGGATTGCCGGTGTCGAGGTAGGACCCGACAAAATCCTTGCCCGCTTGTTCGATCACGATGCGCGTTTCCCAGGCCTGCAGGTCCTTATGATTCTCGATGGCGATCTTGACGCCGGCGTCGGTCGCGCGGGTTCGCACGCGCTTCAACAGCTTCACGGTTGTTTCCATGTGCTGTTCCACCGGTCCGGGCGGAAGGCTGGCACGGTCCGACGCGATCAGCGCGCGGACGATCGGCGACCCAAGCCCTTTGGCGCGTTCGATGTTCTTTTCCAGGGTCGCGACGGAGTTTTCGAACTGATCGGCGGTCTTGGGCAGGATCGCGCCGCCGCCGGTTTCGAGCTTCTTGAAGCCCAGCTTGGCGGCGTGTTCGCGAACCTGTTTCCAGTGCGCGGGATCCATGACGCCGGGGTCGAGCGAATCCTGCAGGAACACCGCGTCCAGTTTGAGGCTTGCCGTGTAGTCGAGCAGCGGGATGTCGTGCCAGCGCAGCGCCCGCAGGCAGTACGTATTCAATCCGAGCGGCGTTTTTGCGGGCCAGCCTTGCGCGAATCCGGATGTGGCGGTGGCGGCCCAGGAGGCGGCGAAGATTCCCGTAACAAAGTCACGTCGGCGAAGCATAAACGCATTACATCATGCGGCGGATCGAGGCTATTAGAACCTGCGTTCTAAAAATCTAATCATCGCCGGAAACATTGGCCTTTGAAATTATTCTAATCAGTTGCGAGAATAATCCTCCAAGGAGATTCTGATCCATGAAACTACTTTCCGCCCTGTTGCTGCCGGCAGTTCTGACGATCACGCAGTCCGCCGACGCGCAGCCGCGCAACGAGAAGATCATCAAACACGTTCGCAAGGAACTTGTCACACTCCCGTTCTACGACGTGTTCGATAACCTGGCTTTCCGCGTAGAGGGAGGCAAGGTGACGCTATTCGGGCAGGTGGTTCGCCCGACGCTGAAGTCCCAGGCCGAAAACGTCGTGAAAGAGGTGGAAGGCGTGTCTTCCGTGCAGAATGA
>JAFDVT010000593.1 GCA_018268875.1 Acidobacteriota bacterium | reverse complement strand
GTTGACAACCCCGCTTGCGGCGACACGCTTGTTCTATACGTCCTGCACGATGGAACGCGCCTCCTGGACGTGCGTTACCAGGTGCGAGGGTGCACTGCGTCCATCGCCGCCGCGTCCGCGCTTACAACCCTGCTGAAGGATCGCGACATCGGCACCTTGTCCTCGCTCAAGGCGCAGGACATCGAAACCGAATTGGGCGAACTGCAGCCGGCCTCGAAACATGCGGCCATCCTTTGCTTGGATGGCGTCACTCGCCTGCTTCGGTTGCTGGGCCAGCAGTAGCGGCATACTTGTTCTTGCGCTTCCGCCGCGACGAGGCGTTTTCTTCCACGAGCGAAAATTGCAGCTTTCGCTCCACCGCATCGGCGCGATCGAGCACCACGCGCACCGAGTCGCCAATCGAAAACTCGCGCCGCGTCCGCTCGCCAATCAGCTTGCGTGTATTTTCGTGGAACGTATAGCGGTCGCCACGTAGCGTCTCGACCGGCACCAGGCCTTCGATAAACAGATCCTCCAACTCCACAAAGAACCCGAACCGTTGCGTGGAAATGATCAGCCCGTTGAACTCCTCACCCACGCGATCGAGCATGAACTTGGTCTTCTTCCACTCCACCAGTTCACGCTCGGCTTCCGCCGCGCGACGCTCCGCTCCAGAGGCCGCGTCGCACAGGTCGTACAACTCGGGCTCCTCATACATCGGAGTCTTCGAATCGAGCAACGTGCCTAGAATCCGATGTACGAGCAGATCCGGGTACCGTCGAATCGGCGAGGTGAAATGCGTATACGACGGCGCCGCCAACGCGAAATGACCCTGATTTTCCGGGCTGTACCGCGCCTGCCGCAACGACCGCAGCATCAGGTAATTCAGAATCCGTTCTTCCGGCTTGCCTTCCAAACGCGCAATCAGCTTCTGATAATTGCGCGAAGAAATGTTGATTTCCGGCGCCGCCGCGGGCATCGCGATGTGACGTTGCGCTTTGCTTCCATCCCGGTGCCGGTCCACCATGCGATGCTTCTTCACAGGCATCGCGCCGAACCCCAGCGTGTACCCGAACTGCACCGCCACTTCTTCAAATTCCAGCACGCGCTTCGGGTCCGGCGACTCGTGAATTCGATACACCGACGGGCGGCCCGTTTCCTCGATATGCGCCGCCACAGCCTCGTTGGCCGCCAGCATGAACTCTTCAATCAACCGATGCGCGATGTTGCGAGGCGCGCGTTTTACGCCGGCCATTTCGCCGAACTCGTCGAACTCAATCAGCGGCTCGGGCAGGTCAAAGTCGATCGACCCGCGCTTCACGCGCTTGCGATTCAGGATCAGCGCGAGTTCCTGCATGGCTTCAAAACGCGGCACCAGCGCCGCGTATTCGCGACGTAGCTCCGCGTCCCCTTCGAGCAACTTGTGAACCTTCGTGTACGTCATCCGCGCGACGCTGCGAATCACGCCGCGGCAGAACCGTTGCGACACAACCTCGCCCTGGTGATCGATCTCCAGCAGCGCGGACATCACCAGGCGATCCTCGCCGGGACGAAGCGAACAGATGTCGGTGGATAGCTCGACGGGCAGCATCGGCACGGCGCGATCCGGAAAGTACACACTCGTGCCGCGGGCCTGCGCCTCCGCGTCAATCGGCGACCCCGGCCGTACGTAGTGGCTCACGTCGGCGATGTGCACCTGCAGCGCGTAATTGCCGTTCGGCAGCAGTTCGACCAGAACTGCGTCGTCAAAATCGCGAGCGGTTTCGCCGTCGATCGTGACAATATCGAGGCCCCGAAAATCCTCGCGTCGCGCGATTTCGTCCGCCGGAATCTCCTTCACAATCGAACGCGCCTGCTCGATCACCTCGAGCGGGAATTCATGCGGGATATGATGCTTGCGGATCATGATCTCGACGTCGATCCCGAAGTCGTCGGGCTTGCCCAGAACCTCGATCACACGTCCCAGCGGCTTGTCGTAATCGACCACTTCGACGTTGACGATCATGTGGTCCAGGTCCTGCGGTTTTTCCACCGTCACCACGCGTTCGACGCCGACGCGATCGACGGACGGTTCACCGGAAACAGGCGGAATTTCATAACCCGGCTCGATGTCGATCCACTGCTGGATGCGATCTTCCTGCGGGATCACGAAACACCCGTGCCGCCCCACGCGGAACTCGCCGACCACCGTGGGATGACGCCGCTTCAACACCCGCAGGATCTCGCCGTCGCCGCGACCATTGGCGTCGATGCGGCCGATTTTCACCACCACCATGTCGCCATGCATCGCGTGCCGCGCCGACTCGCGAGGGATATAGATGTCGCGCACAAAGCCGTAACCGTCCTTGTGCATCCGCAGCGCCCCCACGGCGAACTCCCGCGTCAGCTTCGATGCGACGAAATGTCCGTTGCGCGTTTCGATCAGATCTCCGCGGTTCGTCAACCGGTCGAGCGCCAGGTCCAGCTTGTCCCGGTCTTCCGCGTTCAACCGCAGTTCCTTCGAAAGCTGCTTGAATGTCGCCCTGCCGTGCGGCAGCGAAAGGATGTGTGCGAGGATCCCCGCGTCGTTGAGCATCACCTGAACCGATTATAGTGAGAGCTTATGGACTTGCAGACCGTGCGCCTCGAAATTCCCGACGGCGGGAACATCATCGTAGGCCAAAGCCACTTCATCAAAACAGTAGAAGACATCTACGAAGCGATCGTCAACACGGTCCCGCAGATGAAATTCGGCGTCGCCTTCAGCGAGGCTTCCGGCCCTTGCCTGATTCGTGTCGACGGCAATGACGACGAACTCAAAGCCTCCGCCGCGCGCAACGCGGAAGCCATCGCGGCCGGCCATATCTTCGTCGTCGTGATGAAGGAAGGCTACCCCATCAACATCCTGCGCCGCATCACCGAAACGCCCCAGGTGGTGAACATTTACTGCGCCACCGCGAACCCCGTCGAAGTCATCGTCGCGCATACCGCGCAAGGCCGAGGCATCCTCGGCGTGATCGACGGCGAATCGCCTAAGGGCATCGAAACCGATGAAGACCGCGCCAAGCGCCAGGGATTCCTTCGCATGATCGGCTACAAGCGCTAACCGGCATGTACAACAAGCCGCGGCTGTTCCTCGTCGGGGTGCTGGCGCTCTGCACCTCGGGTATTCACTTCGCCATCCGTTCCAGCGTCGCCAGCCTCATCCAGGCCGAATATTTCGACCCCATCGACAAGCTTCGTTCCGCGGAAATGATCGGCGCCGTGCTCGGCGTCGCGTTCCTCGGCTTCGCCTTCACCGTCGCGATTGGAAGCCTGCTGCTCGACGTCGTCGGCATGGGCCGCCTGATGGTGCTCTCCAGCCTCTGCTTCATCGCGGGAACCCTCGTCGTCCTCAACGCGGGACCCGCCAATTACAACACCGTCTGGCTCGGCATGGTGATCGTCGGCGTCGGCTGGGGCCTGATCGAAACCGTTATCAACCCGCTCACGACCACGCTGTATCCGGAAGACACAACCGCACGGCTCAACATTCTGCACGCCTGGTGGCCTGGCGGCATCATACTCGGTGGATTGCTTAGCCTGCTGCTCGGACACTTCGGCGTCTCCTGGCAAGGCCGCGTCTACATGACGCTGATCCCCGCCGCCGCGTTCGGCCTCCTCAGCCTGACCACGAAGTTCCCGCCGACCGAACGCGCCCAGTCCGGCGAACCCGTCTCCACGATGTTTCAGGCCATCGCGAAACCGATGTTCCTGGTCTGGTTCGGCTCGATGTTCCTGACCGCTGCCTCCGAACTCGCGCCCGGCCAGTGGGTGGACATGGCGCTCACACGAACCGTCGGCATGCAAGGCATCTGGCTGCTGATTTACGTCTCAGGACTCATGTTCGTGATGCGCCACTTTGCGGGACCTCTCGCGCACAAGCTGTCGCCCGTGGGGCTGCTGTGGTGTTCCTGCGTGCTCGCCGCCATTGGACTCTTCGGACTCAGCGTCGCCAACTCGCCCGTCACAGGTCTCGCCGCCGCCACCGCCTGGGGAACCGGCGTCTGCTACCTGTGGCCAACGATGCTCGCCGCCGCGGCCGAGCGTTTCCCGCGCGGTGGAACGCTGCTCATGGGCCTGATGGCGACCGCCGGAACCTTGTCCAGCTTCTTCGTCCTGCCCTTGCTCGGACGCATCTTCGACGAAAAGAAGGTGGAACTGGCGGGCGGCATCGAACGCTTCAACCAAATGACAGAAGCGGCCCGGGAACCCTTCCTCGCGGCCGCTTCGCAATTGTCATTTCGTTATGTCGCCGTGTTGCCGGTGATCCTGCTCTTCGTCTTCGGAGCGATCTGGCTCTCCGAACGACGTAGCAGCCGTTAGATGTTCACGCTGTTGCGCAACTGAAAGGTCACCACGGATTCGGCCGGGATCACAGCCGCCTTGCCCTTGGTGGCCAGAACTCCGGCCGTACCCGCGCCAGCGCCTGCGCCCGCGCCGATCGCCGCGCCCTTGCCGCCGCCGGCAATCGCTCCAATGGCCGCTCCGATGCCGCTGGTGACACCGATGGCAATGCCATCGCGCTTCTTGGTACCCGGCGCATAAAAGGCCGGCGAATTCGTCGACACCGCGACCTCGCGGCCATCGGTGAGGCGGATCTGCGTCAACCGCAATGCGATGTGCGCACGGCCCTTCACGCGGCCACCGTCATCCGAAGAGGCGACGATCCCCATAACCGTCGCCCCACGCGGCGCAACCTGACGTCCATCCACGGTCAAAGGTTGCGATAGTTCACCACTGAAAGCCTCGCCCGGCGAAGCGGTTTTGGTGGAAAGTGTGTTGTTCAAACGGACAGCAACCCGCGTACCTGCCGGCAACACCAAAGGCGCGGCATGCACCGGCGCGGAAACGGCGGAAGCGGCCGGAACAATAGACGGCGAAGCGGCCGTTGGCGCGGAAGAAGACGTAGAAGACGAAACTGTTTCGGAGCGTGGCCCGGACCCGCACCCCGTGGCGAGAAACAGCAAGGCAATCGTGGATCCTGCAAACAGAAGGCGTTTCATAGTGCTGTCCTTAGTTGCAATCACGCTGCCAATTGCTGCATAACGGCAGATCAACAACTTAGCGGCGCGGGCCCTACGTAACTTTTACCTGTAAGGCCGACAACGTAAGGGCCACGCCGATCACCGTGATCACGGCCGCCGAGATCACCGGCAGGTACCGCACAGGCAGTACGCGATCCACCGGCAATAGCCGCTTACCCGACACCACCAGCAGCCCGGCGGCGATCAGAACCGTCGCCAACCCCAGGCTAAACACCACCAATAAAACCAGTCCGAAGCCGATGCGGCCCAACGAAATCGCGGCCAGTAGCAATACCAGCGCCGAAGGACAAGGTACGATGCCGCCGCTTGCGCCGAGCGCCCACAGGCTGCCGCCGCCGTAGTCGTGGGTATGCGAATGCGCTTCCGCGCGCCCCGCAAGTTCGAGGCCGCGACGGTACAGCAGCCACAATCCCAAGACCGCGATCGCCGCGCCTGAAACAAATTCCAGTAATTTTGTCACGCGCTCCGGCGCAAATTTACCGGCAAAAAAATACATCCCGATGCCCAGCGCGAACACCGACAGCGTATGCGTGACGGTCACAATCAGGCCCAGCAGTACTGCCTGTCCAGCGGTACCACGCTCGCCCACCAGGTACGCGGCCACCATCGTTTTGCCATGCCCCGGCGTCATCGCATGCGCACATCCCAGCACGAACGCCAGCAGGAACGCCAGCGGACCCAGGTTCCCTTCCTCGATCAACTTCGCGAGGCGGCCTTGATTGGAATCAGGCTCCAACGGCTTGCGCGCGGGAACCTCGGGCTGTCCCACAGGCGCAGGCTGTGCGATCGGCTCGATCAACGCAGGTCCGGTCGCAGGCGAAGCGCTCCATTCGACCCGTGCACGAAGCTGTTGCGGAGGGTCATTCTCATTCGGATACGCGGTCAGCGCCTTGCTGCGATCCTCCG
>JAFDVT010000592.1 GCA_018268875.1 Acidobacteriota bacterium | reverse complement strand
CTGAAACTAGGCGGTGGAGACGAGGCGATTTTCGGCGATGGCGACCAAATCCTCAATTTCCGGCGACGTGCTGAGTTTGCGAACGCCGAGCGCGAAGGCGCGAGTATCTTCATAACGGCCCAGCGCGACGAGGGTTTTGAGCAGGAGCAGGCCCGATTCGGCGCCGTATTCCGTGTCGTGGATGGCGAACGCATTCAAAAAGCAGCGTTCGAGGCTGGTGAGCGCCTCGTGGTACCGTCCTTCGCGGAACCGCAGCGTGCCTTCGGCGAGGTCGCTTTTGAGTTGCAGGGGCGAGACGTCCTGGCCGATCATGCGTACCGGCGGCGTTGCGTGGTAGCTGCTGGACCGGGGCATCCGGAAGATGACCAACAGCCCAAAGATGGACGCGGCCATGAGTAGCCAGCCTGGCGTGGTGGCGGTGCGCACGGTCCAGGCGCCAAAACACATGGCGAGGAAGGCGCAGGTACTGAGAAGGAGCTTTATCATTTTCTCCAATAGGTGTATCGGCCGGTGGCGGCCGATACTTTAAGGTTTCTGTCTTAGAGAAAGTGACACGCTGCTTACTTCGCCGGCGCTTGCAGGGTGCGGTCGAAGAAGTTTGTCATGAGTTCGTTCAGGTGATTGCGATAGGCTCCCGAAACGCCGTGCGCCTTTTGTGGGTACACCATCAGTTCGAACAGGCGGTTGTTGCGCTGTAACGCCTCGGTGGCCTGCAGCATGTTCTGGAACAGGACGTTGTCGTCCTCAAAATTGTGCACCAGCAGGAGGTTGCCCTTGAGATTGCCGGCCTTGAGAGGCAGGTTGGTACCCGCGTAACCGTCGGGATTCTGGCTCGGCAGACCCATGTAACGCTCGGTGTAGATCGTGTCGTAATTTCGGAAGTTGGTGACCGGCGCTCCTGAAATGCCCGCCTTGAAGACGTCGCCGGCGTTGAGCATGGCGTTCAACGTCATGAACCCGCCGTAGCTCCAGCCCTGGATGCCGACACGGGCCGGATCGACGTAGCCCAGCGAAACCAGGTGTGCGACGCCTTCGCGCTGGTCTTCGAGTTCCAGTTGGCCTAGCTTGCGGAACACCGCCGCCTCAAACGCATGACCGCGATTGGCGGAACCGCGGTTGTCGCACTGCCAGATCACATAGCCCTTGTGCGCCATCACCTGTTCCCAGGAAAGGCCGGGACCTCCGCCGTTGCGTACCGACTGCGCGTGGGGTCCGCCATAGACGCTGACGATGGCCGGGTACTTCACGCCTTGCTGGAAGCCTTTGGGCTTGATGATGCGGGCGTAGATCAGCGCGCCGTCCTTGGTCTTGAAACTGGTGAACTCGGTGGGCAGGATTTCGTACTCGTTGGCGACCTTGCGATCGGCTTCGCGAAAGACGGCGAGTTCCTTGCCGGACTTGTCGTGCAGCGTCGTGCGGGATGGCGACGTGGTGCTCGAATGGGTCAGCAGGTAGACGTCGTTGGTGGGGCTCATCGACACGGAGTTGCTGCCTTCCTGCGTGGACAGCTTGATCTTGCCGGTGCCGTCGAACCGGATCGAGTAAAAATGCCGTTCCAGGGGACTCGGGTCGGTGGACACGTAATAGATGAGGCCCGCATCCTCGTCGACGCCGGCGATGCTGTCCACCTGCCATTGGCCCTTGGTGATCTGCACCGGGTCGCGACCGTCGGCGCCGTATAGATAAATGTGGCGGAAGCCGTCGCGCTCGCTCATCCACAGGAAGCGCTTGCCGTCCTTCAAGAAGTCGAAGCCGTCGCTGAGGTTGACCCAATAGGGGTCGGTTTCGCGGAGGATTTCGGCGGGCGCGCCGGTGGCGGGGTTGACCTTCAACAGATCGAGGCGGTTCTGGATGCGGTTCAGGCGGTGGACGTAGACGGCCTTGGAATCCGGAGCCCAGTTGACGCGGGCGAGCAGCCAGGTGTCGCGCGTGTCGCCGAGGTCGGCCCAGCGGGTGTTGCCTCCCGCGGCGGGAATAACGCCGAGACGGACGTCGGAGTTCGGATCGCCGGCCTGCGGGTAACGCTCCGGTTCGGCGTAGGCTTTGGGCTTGATGAGTTCGGCCTGCGGGTACAGGGGCAGGCGCGACACGTCGAACTGGAGGTACGCGATGGACTTCGAGTCGGGCGACCACCAGTGGGCCGTGCTCAGGCTGAGTTCTTCGGGATAGACCCAGTCGAGTTCGCCGTTCAGCAGGGTGTCGGAACCATCGCGCGTCAGCCTGGTTTCCTTCTTAGTCGCGATGTCCAGGACGTAGAGGTCATGCTCGCGGCGGAAGGAAACTTTTGTCGCGTCGGGGGACAGCTTGGGGTCGTGTTCCGGGGTGGGGGTGGCCGTCAGTTGTATTGCCGCGCCTTCAGAGGACACGGGGATCCAGAAGAGGTCGCCACCGTTGACGTACAGGATGTTCTTGCTGTCGGGCGACCATTGGATGGCCTGTTCGCGAACGCCGCGGTTTTCCCAATCGAACGGGGTCGCCTCGCCGGGAGCGGGCGCTTCGGGCTTGACGGGTTTCAAACCCTTTGCCGCTGCTACCGCCTGCGCGGATTTCGACGCGATCGTGTACAGCATCAGCTCCGGACCTTGGCGGTACAGGAACGATTTGCCGTCCGGAGCCCAGACTACGCTCGCGCCACCGCCGCCTCCTCCCGGAGGACGCCCGCTAGCGGCTTTGAGGGCTTCGAGAGTCACTGGCTTTTTCTGCGCCAGCAGGGTCAGCGAAGCAGCAACGGCGAGTACGATCAGGCGAGAGCAGAGCATTTTGGCAAATTGTAACTTACAGCATACGGGCGAGCAGCGCGATCTGGGCCAGGTGGCGCTGGGTGTGTTCGGAGATGTGGATGATGAGTCCGGCGACGGTGGTGGGCAGTTGCTTGCGGCCGATGCCGCGCGGTTCGAGGTACTGCGCCGGGTCGATGGCGGACACCTGCTGTTCGACGCGCGACATGGTGTCTTCCATGGTTTGCAGAAGGCTTTCGAGCGTCGCGTCGGGGTCGTGTTCGGCGCGCAGGGTGGCGAGTTGCGCGTCGGTCAGAGCGCGGCCGTCCAGGTAGGTGGCCAAACGGTCGATACTGCCGGCGATGTGGCGCAGGTGGAAGCCGATGCTATGTTTGGTTCCCGCCACGGTTTGCCAGACTTGTTGGGGCGTCAAGTCGCGGGGAACCTCCTCGCGGGCCTGTTGGAAGGTGTAAAACAAGTGCGCGGCGACGGGATGGAGATTACCGATGGGGCCTCGCATCCAAGGTTCGGGTTGCATGTCCTTCACAGTACCGCGCGGCTCTGACAAAGTACCGCTCCGCTATGACATGATAGGGGCCAAAGACCATCAATATGGATATCTCCAGGCGCAACATGCTGCGGTCCGCCCTGGCCGCCGGAGTGGTGGAAACCACGACCTCCGCCAGCGGCAAGGCGGCTACCTCCAGCGGCGAAACCGGAACCATCAAGGAACTGAAAATCGCGCGGACGACGCAAACGCATTCGATTTGCCCGTACTGCGCCGTCGGTTGCAGTGTCACCATTCACACGATTGGCGATAAGGCGCACAATGTGAAGCCCGCCGTCGTGCACATCGAGGGTGATCCGGCGTCGCCGATCAATCGCGGGACGCTGTGTCCCAAGGGCGTGGGCTTGAAGGAGTTCGTCACCTCGGACCAGCGCGTTACCCGTGTGCTGCATCGCGCGCCCGGGGCCGCGACCTGGAAAGAAATGACCTGGGACGAAGCCGTGCCTCGCATGGCCCGCCTGATCAAGGATTCGCGCGACCGCGGCTTTGAAGAAAAAGACGCGCAAGGGCGGACGGTCAACCGGTTGTCGAACACGGCCCTGATTGGCGGTTGCACCGATACCAACGAAGTCAATTTCCTGCTGGGGAGGTTCCGGTTCGGACTGGGCATATTGCCCTACGAGAACCAGGCCCGTCTTTGACACGGCCCCACGGTGGTCAGTTTGGCCGCCACGTTTGGACGGGGTTCGATGACCAATGGCTGGACCGACGTCAAGAATGCCGACGTCATTCTGGTGATGGGCGGCAACCCGGCGGAAAATCATCCGGTCGGGTTCCGCTTTGTGATGGAAGCCAAGCGCAAGCGCAAGGCAAAGATCGTGTGCGTGGATCCGCGCTTTCACCGCACGGCCGCGGTTGCCGATTTGTATACGCCGATCCGTTCCGGAACCGACATCGCGTTCCTGGGCGGGCTGATTTATCATTCGCTTTCCAAAGGCCTGTACCAGGCGGACTACGTTCGCGAACACACCAACGCGCCGTTCCTGGTGGCCGAAGGGTTCGGGTTCGAGGACGGGCATTTCACCGGCTGGAACGCGGAAACGAAGACGTACGACAAGTCCACCTGGCAGTACGAACTGGACGGCAGCGGGTTCGCCAAAGTGGACCCGACGATGGAACACCCGCGCAGCGTGTTCCAACTGATGCGCAAGCATTATTCGCGCTACACGCCGGAAATGGTGTCGCAGGTGTGCGGTTGTACGCCGGAAGAGTTCCTGAAAACGGCGGACCTGGTCTGTTCGGCGTCGACGGAAGGCAAAACCGGCACGGTGCTGTACGCGCTGGGCTGGACGCAGCATTCGCATTCGGTGCAGTTGATCCATGCGGCGGCAATGGTGCAGATGCTGATGGGCAACATCGGCATGCCGGGCGGCGGCGTCAACGCGCAGCGCGGCCACGCCAACATCCAGGGCGCCACGGACATGGGCACCTGGAACTACCTGCCCGGGTATTTGAAGATTCCTCGCGCCAACCAACAGGCGCTCGGCGATTATCTGAAGGCCAATACGCCCAAAGCCCTGCGGCCGAATTCCATGAACTACTACGCCAACACGCCCAAGTTCATGACGAGCCTGTTGAAGACCTACTACGGCGATCGCGCGACCAAGGAAAACGACTTCGGTTACGCTTGGCTGCCTCGCGCCGATGAGAAGGGCAACCACGCCTGGGGTACGTTCTTCGACGACATGACCAAGGGCAAGATGGACGGGCTGATCAGCTTCGGCATGAACCCGGTGGCCAATGGTCCGAATACGGCCAAGATGCTGGCCGGTCTTTCGAAGCTGAAATGGCTGATTGTCGCGGAGAATTTCGAGACGGAGACGGCGTCGTTCTGGAAGGCCAAGGAACTGGGCGGCAAGTTCCAGGAGACGGCGCTCGATTCGGCTGCGATCGCGACGGAGTGCTTTCTGCTGCCGGCCTCGTGCTTTGCGGAAAAGGACGGCGCGTTCGTCAATTCGTCGCGCTGGCTGCAGTGGAAGGACGCGGCGGTAGATCCTCCGGGCGACGCGTTACGCGACCAGGAAATCCTCGCGCGGCTGTGGCTGGCGGTCCGCGAGTTGTACGAAAAGGAAGGCGGCAAGGGTTCGGAATCGTTGCTCGCGATGGGGTGGCCGTACGCGACCCCGAAGTCCCCGATGCTGCCGGAGGTGGCCCGCGAAATCAGCGGCCGCGATCTGACCACCGGCAAACAGTTGAACGGCTTTGGCGAACTGAAGGACGACGGTTCCACGTCCTGCGGCTGCTGGATTTATTCCGGTTCCTGGACCGAATCGGGCAACATGATGGACCGCCGCGGGCAGGACGATCCGACCGGTCTTGGACTGTTTTCGACATATAGCTGGTCCTGGCCGGCCAACCGGCGCATCCTGTACAACCGGGCCTCCGCCAACGCGGCGGGCAAACCCTGGGACCCCACTCGCGCGACGTTGAAGTGGGACGGCAAGCGGTGGTCGGGCGACGTTCCCGATTACAAGTCGGACGCTCCGCCCGATGCGTTCGGCGCGTTCATCATGCTTCCCGAGGGCGTGG
>JAFDVT010000591.1 GCA_018268875.1 Acidobacteriota bacterium | reverse complement strand
GGCAACGCGAACTTCCTGTTCTGGCTCCTCGATGCGGAAACCGCGAAACCCCTTTGCCTGATCGAAGCCAACTGGCTGGGCCAGATCCGCACCGGCGCCGCTAGCGGCTACGCCACAGCGCTCCTCGCCCGCGAAAACGCGCAGACCCACGGCATCATCGGCACAGGCTTTCAGGCTCGCGCCCAACTGGAAGCGGTGTCCGCCGTACGCGACATCCGCGAAACCCGCGTGTGGAGCCGCAATCGCGAAAACCGCGACCGGTTCGCGATGGAAACAGGAGCCATCGCGGTCGCCACCGCGCGCGAGGCGGTCGAAGGGATGGACATCGTATCGACAGCCACCTGGGCCAAGGACCCCGTGCTCGAAGCCGCATGGATAGGCCCCGGGACGCACGTCAACGCCATGGGTTCGAACGTCGCCAACCGTCGCGAACTCCCCGCGGACCTCATCGAAAAGGCCGAAGTGATTGTCGTAGATTCGGTGGAACAAGCTCGCCAGGAATCGGGCGACCTGGTCCTGGCCTGGCCCCATGAAGCCCAATGGAGAGCGATTGATTTAAAGGACGCGCAACCGCGCACCGATGCCAACGCGATCACGATCTTCAAGTCCAACGGACTCGGCGTGGAGGACGTAGCGGCGGGCGCCTATGTGTACGAGCAGTATTTACTCAGGGGATGAAAGCTGGTTATCGGAATCGCGCCAGGCGGAGATTTTGAGGCGGCGGCAAATCCAGCAAAGGCCTTCGTTCGAAGTCGGCGACGACATCTCGTTGCCGCACGCGGTGCACTTCACAACGCGATGTTTCCCTTTGTCCAACGAGATCGAAGCCTTGGCGGCCTCCGAGATCTCCTTCGCCACTACGGGTTCGGAAGAGTTGCTGCTGGGTTTGCGCTTCAAAATGGATAACCTTGTAACTCCACTATAACGCGGAGCCGCGACCGGATTGAATGGACAGAGCTAGGGCGACGAACTGCGGCGCGCTCTTTTCCATGATCTCGAGGAATGCCTCAAAGCCACGTCGCCGCAGTGCCGCCTGCGCCCGCAACGTTGCCATTACCACCACCGGATTCTGCCGCATCAGAAGTACCAGGAAATCGTCGGGATGAATGGCCACCACGCCCCAGGGACTCGTGTCTTCGTGTCGAAAGTCGCGCAAATTGAAAGTCACGATCCACGGAATTCGCGCGTATGCCGCGGCTGCCAGAACGTGCCGATCCTTTGGATGATTGCGAACCTTCGATATCAGCTGTTGGTGGCCATCGATCCAAGACTCGGGAAAGTGAACTCGTAGCTGCTGCTCGAAGTATGCCGCCAAATCAGGCGGCCACCCAAGCTTCGTCTCAAGCGTCCGCACCGTCTCGTCGATGACTTCGCGCGACCACCGCGGCCGGTGCGAGAACCATCAGCGTTCCGGAACCAGGGTTTTTTCGTACAGGCCAGCCGCGTCCACCAGATCCGCAAGACGATCCAGTGCCGCAAGCCGTTCCGTGGACTCCCGCCGCTCGGCCAAATACCGCCGAAGCGCGACCTCGATCAGTTCGCTCCGATCCTTGAAGGCGCTTTGCGAGAGCTCACGGTCAAGTTCCACCGCCAAGTCCACCGGCAACGTAACTTCCATATCTCAATCCTAGCTGACCTGCGCCGGCTGAGACGACGACGACGAAGCCGCGGCCGGAACGCCCTTGCGGCCCGCCCACCACTGCTTCAGATCCTCTACCATCGCATACGCCACCGGCACCACCAGCAGCGTCAGCAACAGGCACAGCGACTGTCCGCCGATGATCGTAATCGCGATCGCCGACCGTTGTGACGCCCCCGCGCCCACACCCAGCGCCGTCGGAATCAGACCCGCGATGATCGACAGCGTCGTCATCAGAATCGGCCGCAGGCGAACCCGGTTCGCTTCCATAATCGCCGGGTACATCGCCATGCCTTCGGCGCGCAACCGGTTCATATAGTCGATCTGCAGAATCCCATTCTTCTTCACGATCCCCAGCAACAGCAGCACGCCCAACGCGCTAAACAGGTTCAGCGATCGTCCCGTCGCCGTCAGCGACACCAGCGCGAACGGAATCGACAACGGCAGGGTCAACAGAATGATGAACGGATGCACCAGGCTCTCAAATTGCGCCGCCAGCACCATGTACATAAAGATCGACGCCAGCCCGATCGCCAGAATCATGTTGGTCGTCGTTTCTTCCAGAATCTTCACCTGCCCCGAGAACAAAATCCGGTAACCCGGCGGTAGATTCAGCGTGTTGAAGATGTTCTGCGTGGCCAGCGCCGCGTCGTTCAGCGAATACCCCGGCGCGACATTGCCGTAAATACCCACGGAAAACTGCCGGTTGAACCGGTCGATGCGCGACGGTCCAAGCCCGCGTTCCAACTGCGCGATCGAATCCAATCGAATCAACCCCAGCTTCGCCGACGGCACCAGCAACCGGCTCAACGCCTGTGGATCGTCGCGCTGCCCCGGCAACAACCGCATCGTTACCGGATACTGTTCGTTGTT